>CAZKOF010000093.1:0-2955 GCA_964554335.1 uncultured Bacteroides sp. | reverse complement strand
AAAAATATTGAAACCTAAAAGGCCATAAAAAAGAGGCTGCGCCTATTTTGACACAGCCTCTTCTCTTCGAGATTAAGACTCAACCGGGTTGTCCTACTCCATTCAGAGCGTCAGCCACTTTGCAATAACGGGTTGCTGACACCACAAAATTATTGACCGTGCAATGAATGGCAGTATCATGAACCGAACCTTATTGCCGCCCGGTGGAATGATTGGATTTTTTCTCAGGCCTTATGTATGACACCCCGTCATGTAGTATGTACCACACGCAGACTAACATTTTGCGACCTGCACTTTCATTTTGTCCTTGCGGCGTTCAACGCATTGCCGATATGAGAATTCAGAGAAGAACGAGCATTTTGTTCGGAACGAGGCCCATGAGCATTCAATCAGTGTCTTGCGAAGAAACTTATTCCCATGAGTGATACGGCGTGACTTGATTTTGCCCTCGTTCTCCATCAAATCACGCAAGGCCATCATCAGTTCTTCGGTCAATACCCCCGAATTTGTGTTGAATTTTTCGTCCGTCAGTGCTCAGAATATAGCAAAAACGCTATCTTGACTTTCTTATTCACCGGGCATAAAATATTGCGATTTTTTATGTACCTTTGCAATATGTCACAAAGAATCCCTGCAAATAAAAAAACTCGAAACGCTAATATACGCCTAAATTTGGGTGTTAATAGACATTACTGATATTAAAACTAACATACAATGGAAACAACAAAGAAATTTTTGCGAGTGCTAATTCTCGTCATGTTATTCAGTCAGGAACTTTTCGCACAGGAACTTCCTGACAATGACCCCATAAATCAAAAGCATGGGCGTTCAACACTCGATCTGGTTTATGAGGTTAGGGATTCTATAGGTCTTGACAACAAGGAGTTCGACAAGGTGTACTTGGCTTACGATAAATACCGTAAAGCCGTGTATGGAGATAACGGACCGATGCCTGATCGAATCGGAAGACCGCATGGTCGGCACCCGGGCGGGCATGGCGGAATTGGAGGCTTCGGAGTCCCGGGAGGAATGCCACCAACGGGAGCTGGCATTGTAGAGCCGGTATCGGGGTTCGGTGGCCGTGATTTTGGAAATGGAACACGACCGAAGCAAGCCCCTATGGACATGGAGAAACTTGAAAAAAAACGCATCAAGGCAGAAGCTAAGCTCTGTAAAAGCATGAAAAAAATATTCAAGAAATCTTCGGATAAATATGCTCGATGGCTCACGATAAGGGACTTACAACTCAAGCGGGATTTCAGTCGTAGCCCATCAGGCAATGACATTCCCCGCAATTAGAAGAATCTTAGTTAAAATTGAACCTGTTCCGGCAACTTTAAGTATATTTCTAAGGGGTTGGCCGGGTTGAGGACTCGACCTTTCTTTTTGTAGTGATGTGTAAACCGTTATTAGCCGCATCAACGCATCGCCCCTCTGTTCTCCGATGAATTTGGGGTGACACGTTGATAAAATCACAAAACAAACTATGCGGTCCGAGAGATGGAACGCACAGCCAATCTGATATCTTCACAGACGCCCGGTAACTAAACGTCAGTTAGAGGACTCCCTGAGCCATCATTGCGCGGGCAACTTTCATAAATCCGGCAATGTTGGCTCCCTTGACGTAGTTGATGAAGCCGTCGGGTTCCTTGCCGAACTCCTCGCACGACTTATGGATTTGCGACATGATGTCGCGCAATTTGGTGTCGACCTCGTCGGCGCTCCATGACAGTTTTTGCGAGTTTTGGGCCATTTCGAGACCGCTAACCGCGACGCCGCCGGCATTGGCGGCTTTGCCCGGAGCGTATAGAATTCGCGCAGTGAGGAACTCCCTGATGGCTTCGGGTGTGGAGGGCATGTTGGCGCCTTCGCTGACGGCAATGACTCCTTGGGCGAGCAGAGTACGGGCATCGTCTCCGTCGAGCTCGTTTTGGGTGGCCGAGGGCATTGCGATGTCACACTTGGCAATGCGCCATGGGCGTTCGCCGGGGTAGTATTCGATATCAGCGGGAAATTCCTCTGCGGCCTCACGGATACGGCCGCGCATGATGTTTTTGAGCTCAAAGATGAAGTCGAGCTGTTCTTCGGTCAGGCCGTCGGGGGCGTAGATGCTGCCGTCGGAATCGCTCATGCTGACTACGGTTGCACCGAGTTGTTGGAGTTTGCGGGCCGTGTAGGTCGCCACGTTGCCCGAGCCGGAGATTGCCACGCGTTTTCCCCTGATGTCGATGCCGCGGGTCGCGAGCATGTTGAGCAGGAAGTAGCAGTTTCCGTAGCCGGTGGCTTCGGGGCGGATGAGAGAGCCTCCGAATTCACGGCCCTTTCCGGTGAAAGTTCCGGTAAATTCGCGAGCCATTTTCTTATAGTAGCCGTACATGTAGCCCACTTCGCGTCCTCCTACGCCGATATCGCCTGCAGGCACGTCGGTGTCAGGGCCAATCTGACGCCACAGTTCGGCAATGAATGCCTGACAGAAGCGCATAACCTCCATGTCGCTCTTGCCGCGGGGAGAGAAGTCAGAGCCGCCTTTTGCACCGCCCATTGCCAGGGTTGTCAGCGAGTTCTTGAAGGTCTGCTCAAAGGTCAGGAACTTGAGGATAGACTGGTTGACGGAACTGTGGAAGCGTATGCCGCCTTTGTGGGGACCTATTGCGTTGTTGTGCTGAATGCGGTAGCCCATGTTGTTCTGCACGCGTCCCTTGTCGTCAATCCATGAAACCCTGAATGAGAATATCCGGTCGGGAATGCATAGGCGCTCAATGAGGTTATAGCGCTCGAACTCAGGGTGGGCGTTGTATGCATCTTCAATCGATGTCAGGACCTCTTCAACTGCCTGGATATATTCAGGCTCGTTCGGGAAGCGACGGCGAAGGTCGTAGATGATTTCTGTAGCTTTCATTTTAAGGTAGGTTCTATAAATTAAATATTTGCATATCAGAGAAATAATTCGTATCT
>CAZKOF010000092.1:0-3236 GCA_964554335.1 uncultured Bacteroides sp. | reverse complement strand
ATATCCAAATCTCAAAGGGCATAAAAAGAGGCTGCGCCTATTTTGACACAGCCTCGGGGGTGATGCCGATGGTCAGGGTGTATGGGGCCAGTGGCAGACGATATTGTGGCAGAGGGAGGGAGCCCCAGCTGTCGATGCCTCCGACGCCGCTTTGCGCGCCGTCGATAAGGAGGTTGACATAGTCGGCCTGCTTGACTTCAGGGAAGTGGCGCTGAGTCTTGGCGTTGCCGTTGTCGAGCGACTCGATTGAGTAGCGCAGGGCGGAGGCGAAGAAGGGGGCATTGCTGCTTATCAGCATTCCACGGCCGCCTTTGTCGGTCTGGGCCCATAGACGGATATCGCTCTTGGTGCCGGTTTCCTGAGGCCGGATGTAAGGGTAGGCTTGTTCGTCGGCGGTTTGGGTGTAGCGGCCGATGAAGGCTGATGAGCGGCGGTCAACGTAGTTTTCAACGGGTCCGCGGCCATAGAATGTCGAGATGCCCATTTTTGCGGGAATCTGCATCTGCAGGCCGAAGCGGAAGAGTTCGGGTTGCCGGGCGGCGTCATCTCCGGGTGTGATGGCGGAGGTGACTACCATGGGGCCGTCGGCGCTGAGGAGGTAGGTCATGCGCAAGGTGCTGTTGACCTGCGGAAGCGTATAGTCGGCGGTGACTGTCACGGTTCCGTTCTCGACGGTTCCGGCTTCCAGCGCAGTGAGTTTCATTTCGGGGTGGCGCCAGACGCTGCGTTTGGCGGCGAGGTTGGCACCGTAGTCATTGTCGGTCGGTGCGCGCCAGAAGTTTGGCGTCAGCTTGCCGTCGGTGGCGAGCATGTTGCGGCCGTCAACGGTGTAGACGCAGAGGAAACCGTCGTGACGGTCAAATTCAAAGTGTGCTGCCGAGGATTTGACAATCAGGCGGTTGTAATTGTCGGAGTTGACTGTCAGGGCGCGGGTTGAGGTCGCGAGTGTCGGTTCCGTAAAACGGTAGTCGCTCAGCGGGAGTTGCTGCCGTGCCTGAACATGTCCTGCGGCTACCGGACCGTTGGCCGTGAGGGTCACGAACTCCAGATTGAGCAGCAGTTCCCTGTCGTCTGCCTGCGGCAGGGTGTAGGGGAGCGTCATTGCCGCCTTTGCCTGCGGGTCCACTTCGGGGAGTTGTTCGGTGCCGCTCATAATCGGCGAGCCGTCGGCCGTCAAGGTCCAGCAGAGCTGATAGTTGGAGAGGTCAGTGAAGAAGTTTTCGTTGAAAACCTCGATTTTACCCCCGGCGAGGTCTACGGGGGTGACCCATATGCTCTGATATTGGTGTGCGACCTCGGCCATGTGGGGATTGGGAACGCGGTCGGGCGAGATGAGACCGTTGTCGCAGAAATTGTTGTCAGATGCGTCATATGGGTTATAGTCGCCGCCGTAGGCATAGATTTCGGTGCCGTCATCGAGGGTTTTGCGTAGGCCCTGGTCAACGAAGTCCCAGATAAATCCGCCCTGGTTGAGGGCGTCGCGGCGAGTCAGGTCCATGTACTCCTTGAATCCGCCGCCGGAGTTGCCCATGACGTGGTTGTATTCACACTGGATTATCGGACGGTCGCTGGCCGGATTGCCGGCATATTTCGCAACTTTGTCGGGACTGGCATACATCGGACAGAAGATGTCGGTCCAGGGGTTGAGGCCGGCGCGCTCATATTGCACGGGGCGCGAGGGGTCCATCTCCTTTATCATGGCATATACCTTCTCGAAGTTGGGGCCGTCGCCGGCTTCATTGCCCATGCTCCAGATAATCACCGAGGGGTGGTTGAAGTTGCGGGCAACGTTGCGCTCGTTGCGTTCGCGGTGGGCCGTTTCCCATTCAGGACGAAGGGCGAGGGTCTCCTTGCCGTAGCCCATGCCGTGGCTCTCGAGGTTCGCTTCGGCAACGACATATATGCCTATGGAGTCGCAGAGGTCATACCAAAGATTGTCGTTGGGATAATGGCTCGTGCGCACGGCGTTGATGTTGTTCTCTTTCATGATGCGCAGGTCCTGGAGCATGCGTTCGCGCGACACGACGTAGCCGCCGTCGGGGTCGAGCTCATGGCGGTCAACGCCTTTGATGATGATGGGTTGGCCGTTGACGAGCAGATGCTTGTTTTTCATCTCGACTTTGCGGAAGCCGATCTTTACGGGGATGCGCTCGGAGCCGACGGTTGCCGTCAGGGTGTAGAGGTTAGGGGCCTCGGCGCTCCATTTCAGCGGGTTGGCAACCTCGAGTGTCGCGCGGGTCTTTCCCGGTTTGAGAGTAGCCGAGGCAACTTCCTTGCCGTCGGGCGCAGCGAGGCTGAGGCCGACCGCGGGCTTCCCTTTGAGTTTGAGGTCAACCGAAAGAACACCGTCGCGATAGTCATTGACCAGGTCGGGGGTCACCCGAATGTCGTCCAGACGGTTGGACTTCGGACGGGTATATAGATAACTGTCGCGAGCAACGCCGCTAAGGCGCCAAAAGTCCTGGTCCTCGAGGTAGGTGCCGTCGCTCCAGCGAAACACTTGAAAGGCAATCAAGTTATCGCGCCCGGGAATGATATATTTCGTAATGTCGAATTCAGGCTCGAGTTTAGAGTCCTCGCTATAGCCGACGAACTTGCCGTTGACCCAAAGATAGAGATTGGACGTGACTGACCCGAATCGGGCAATAATCTCCTCTCCTTTCCAGTCTGCCGGGATGCTGAATGTCCGCCGGTAGGAGCCTACGTGGTTCTTCTGCGACGGAACCCGGGGCGGATTATTCTTGAAATCGTTGCGCCAGGGATAGCCGATATTGACATACTGCGGATCGCCGAAGCCGTTGAGCTCCCAAATTCCGGGCACGGGCATGGTTGTCCAGGCGCTATCGTCGAACTTCAGCGAGTAGAAATCGGTTGGCCGTTGGTCGGCATTCTCGACCCAGTTAAAGGACCAGTCGCCGTTGAGGCTCAGTTGCTTTTGGCCCGCGGGCGTGAACGCCGCGCGCATCGGCAGGCGGTTAATCTGGTTGACGTTCTGATCCTGCCATTCAGTAAACGTCTGGCCTGCAGCGGCGCTCCATGCAATCAACGCACCTGCTGCAAAATAAAATTTTTTCATGACGGTTTATTTAGGGTTATATGTTAGTTTTCGAGGAATAAAAGAATTCTCCGCCGGAGATATCGTAGAATCGGTTAAAAAATTCACGTAACCGGGCAATTCTATTAATAGGTATAGGCGGATGATGCGCCCAATTTAGTCTTTTGATACTAAGCGTTTT
>CAZKOF010000091.1:0-3754 GCA_964554335.1 uncultured Bacteroides sp. | reverse complement strand
TGCAAATTTATCGATTCTATTTCACTTTCGGTTTGCCGCTGCAAATCTAAGGTAACTCTGCAAAGTTACAAAAAAAATCTAACATTTCCGCGCTATCCGGTGTTTCAGACGCATTGCTGATTTTATTACCAGCCATGCTGCCGGGCCGAGCTTGAATTGGCGCAATAGAGAATAGGGTAGTGGAGGGAGAAATTCCGAGGCAACGGTGTCAGCGGTCTTATAGTCGCCCGCAAGAACTGCAAAGCGATATATTGCCAGACTCTTCTGCATCAATATTTCGCGCCCTTTTGGCGTCTTCTTGTAGTCGTTGGCAAATAGCTGCAGAGTGAGTTTATATGCGGCGAGCTTTGTCTGCAAGGCGCGGTTTGTTGTCATGTCGAGCTCGAATGTTACATGGTCGGCGCGTCCGCGGTCGCGATGATACAATGTATGTTTTGTGAACAGAATTTGTTGGGCTTCCTTATAGAACTGCAGGAAAAATATGCCTTCGTGAATTCGGAGCTTTTCGCTAAAGGGATAATTCAACATGGTTTGCCGGCGCAAAACGTGAACAAAATCGCCAATTACATTACCGAGCAAAAAGTCATCGAATATGAATATGTGCTTGTCATTAAGGTTTGACCGGGCTTGTTCCGTGTCGTCGGTCTGGAATGTGAAATGCGCAATGTTCGGGTTGGCGTCTATAGTGCGGCAGATTGTCTCGACGGCGCCGGGGAGCATTTCGTCATCACTGTCAAGCATGGCAACCCATTCGCCCGAAGCACGACGCATCGCGGCGTTGCGCGCAGCGTTGGTCCCGCGGTTCTCAGGCAGTTGTTCGAGCACCACGCCCTTGTAGCGGTTGATTTCCTCAACGGTATGGTCTGTGGAGCCGTCGTCGGCAATGACGTGTTCCAGACTCCAGCCTTCGGGAACCGATTGCGCCTCGACGCTCTTGATGCAGCGCCCGATGCAGTCGGCGCGATTATAAACCGGAGTGATGATTGATAGTGTCTTCATGATGAAAAAAGAAAAGCGAACCTTCAAAACAAAGGTTCGCTTGGTTGGTTTGGTGGCGGAGGCTGGACTCGAACCAACGACCTCCGGGTTATGAGCCCGACGAGCTACCACTGCTCTACTCCGCGATGTTTTCGTGGTGCAAAGTTAGGAACTATTTACATATTGACCAAATTTTTGGGCAATAAAATTAAAAATATTTTTCAATCCCTTGATTCTTAAGTTTTTATTTGGCCAAGTCCCTGATTGGTTTGCGTAAACCGAAGAAAATTAGTATCTTTGCCGTGCCTGCGGGCACAATCCGGATAGAATGCAATATGATTAAAGAAGTACTTGAACACGTAATCAGTCAGGACCTTGCCGATCTTTGGTCGGTCTTGACTCCCGACGAAAAACGACTGATTACCGAAAACTTTGAGATTCATCATTATAAGAAGAACGAAGTTATATACTCCGAGGGCGACGTTCCGGTCAACCTTTGGTGTCTGCTCAAAGGAAAGGTAAAGAAATGGAAGGAGGGAATCGGCGGCCGTTCGCAGATTATCCGCCTGGTGCGCCCGATTCAATATTTCGGCTACCGTGCTTTCTTTGCCGAGGAGCCGTATGTCAGCTCCGCGTCGGCTTTTGAACAGAGCACGGTCGGCACCCTGCCGTTGTCGCTCGTGCAGACAATGATAGAAAACAACAACAAGGTCGCCCTTTTCTTCATCAAGGAGCTCAGCCACAACCTCGGCAACTCCGACACGAAGATTGTCAATCTCACGCAAAAGCATATCCGCGGTCGTCTGGCCGAGGCTCTCATCGTGCTCATTGAAAATTATGGATATGAAGACGATGACTCAACCCTCCGCATATATCTCAGCCGCGAGGATCTTGCCAACCTTTCAAACATGACAACGGCTAACGCCATACGCACGCTCTCGGCTTTTGCAACCGAGCGCTTGATTACCGTCGACGGTCGGAGAATCAGAATTCTTAACGAATCGCAACTTCATAAAATCAGTAAATTCGGATAACTATATGACCTCTTTGGGAACCCCGTTCACTCCGTCGGGTAAAAAAGTTTTGCTGCTCGGAAGCGGCGAGTTGGGAAAGGAAGTGACAATCGAGCTTCAGCGCTATGGCGTTGAGGTCGTTGCTTGCGACAAGTATCCAGATGCCCCTGCGATGCAGGTGGCTAACCGCTGCCACGTTTTCAACATGCTCGACGGTGCCGAACTCCGACGCATTGTCGAAACCGAAAAGCCTGACCACATAATTCCTGAGGTCGAAGCCATTGCAACTCCGACCCTCGTCGAGCTCGAACGCGAGGGCTATAACGTCACCCCGACAGCTAACGCCACTCTGCTCACAATGAACCGCGAGGGCATCCGTCGGCTCGCCGCCGAGGACCTCGGTCTGCCGACGTCGAGTTATCGATTCGCATCATCGCGCGAGGAATTCATAGCCGCCGTCAACGAAATCGGCATCCCCTGCGTTGTCAAGCCCGTCATGAGTTCGAGCGGACATGGCCAGAGCACCATCAAGTCGCCCGCCGACATCGACGCTGCGTGGACCGAAGCCCGCGAGGGGGCCCGCGCTGACGCCGGACGCGTAATTGTTGAGGGATTCGTCAACTTCGACTATGAGATTACCATGCTGACCGTACGCTCCATTTCAGGAACATCTTTCTGTGAGCCTGTAGGTCATGTGCAGGTAAACGGTGACTACCGCTTCTCCTGGCAGCCTCAGCCGATGTCGCCCAAAGCGCTTGACCGGGCCCGCGAAATTGCCTGCAAAATCACTGATGCGCTCGGCGGCTACGGTCTTTTTGGCGTTGAACTCTTCGTCAAGGGTGATGAGGTGATGTTCTCGGAAGTCTCACCCCGACCTCATGACACGGGAATGGTCACCATGATTTCGCAAGACCTCAGCGAATTCGCTCTTCATGCCCGTGCAGTCCTCGGATTGCCTATCCCTGCAGTTCGCTTCTACGGTCCGTCGGCCTCCGCGGCCGTCGTTGTTGAGGGTAATAGCCGTGAGGTTGTTCTCGGCAACCTTGACCGGGTGCTTGCAGAGCCCGGAACGCAGATAAGAATCTTCGGCAAGCCCGAAGTCTGCGGTCATCGCCGAATGGCCGTTGTTCTCGCCACCGACTCATCCGTGCTCACCGCCCGCGAAAAGGCTGAACGCGCCCTTTCCGCACTATCGATAGAACTCAAGTAAGCACAACATATTGAGGCAGGCGGTTGTTATAAGTTATTATGACATACCGACTGCCTTTGTCCATATTTTTGGCGGCACTCGTGTTGCTGCTGATATCGAGTCGCGATACCTACGTTTCTCGCCTCCATAACTACCCGATGCGACCGCCGGAGGAGATTGAGCACACTCTCGGCGTGCTCAAAATGCAAGACCTTGACTCCCAGCGCGTGTCGGTGACCTTTTGGAGCTCCGGCCATGCCGCATCGCGGTTGGAAAACATAAAAGAAGCTCTGCGCGCAAGGAATGACCCCGACCTGACCCATATAGGCGTAAACCTCGGCGATGACCCCGACCTCGCCGCCGCCTACCTTCGTCGCGACGCCCTCGACGGTGATAGCCTCCAGTTATTTGCTCTTCCCGGGAATGCTCCATCACTTGCCTCGACCTACGGCCTGCGCACCCTCTATCGCTGAAGCCCGGGGATGAGTGATTATGAAGTGCCCCCAAAAGTTGGACAGGTTAAAGGTAGGTTCTATTAATTGGTTTATCAGCGCGTAATGCAGAACCCCAAAAG
>CAZKOF010000090.1:0-3829 GCA_964554335.1 uncultured Bacteroides sp. | reverse complement strand
TTTTTCAGCAGGTTATGCAAAGAGGGCGTGCCATGAATTTTGACACACCCTCTTTCTTGTTTATGTGTCAAGACCGGTCAGAGGCGAACCTTTTGACCGTTGACGATGTAGACGCCGTGGCGGGGAGTGCCGGCGCGGCGGCCCCAAAGATCGTAGACTACAGAAGGTTGGGCGTTGCTTTTGGAGCAGACTTCGGTAATGGAGTTCTGCTCGCTGTTGTTGTAGTCAACGGCGATGATGCCGTCGGCAATCGTCACTGCGGGGGTGGCATTCTCGCCGTGGGCGGGCACACTCAGGTCCGCGGCAGTTACTTTTGTGCCTTTGTCAACGAAGAATGTACCGCCGTTGTATACGCTCTGCAGCCCCATGTTGGCGGGAGAAGAGAGAGTGACTTTGACATCATTGACAATGGCGTCGGCAGGGTTCTCGCCGATAATCACGAGTTTGTAGATATCGTAGTCGTCGAGATTGGCGGGTGTGAAGTTCCAGGTTGAGCTGACGCCCGAGAATGAGCCGATGAGGTCGTGGGCGCAGCCAATGTTATTCGAGGGCCAATAGCAGAGAGGGAGCGTCGCGTTGTTGTAGCTCGTCAGATTGCTGAGAGGAATATTTGCGGCGGTGCGCGAGGCGGTTGCGTTGGGAAGGATGTAGTGGCCGTTTTGCGATTGAATGTTGATATTGGTCATTTCGGGGTGCTCGACGTAGAAGAACCCGAGCGCGGGCGAGGTCAGGGCCGATGCTTCGCCGATGCCGACGTGGTAATAGACTTTCGAACCGTTGGAAGTTTGCTCATATTCGTTGTCGGCGGCAAAGAGGGCGGTCTTGCCGGCGGCAATAGCCTCGTTCATCTGACCGACGAGGGTCGCGCGGTTGGACTGAGCCGACTGGGCCGACTGCAGGTTGATGCAGTACCAGCCTGCGGCGAGGGTCTCGGTTGCGGGTTCCTCGGGTTCGCGGATTTCGCCGGATAAAACGATGCGGATTTCGCGGGTGTCGGCGTCGATGGTGACCTGTGGGGTTTCATTTTCCTGCTCAACGCCCTCGGGACTCACGATTGTGAGGTCAGAGGCGCTGAAAGTGGTGCCCGGCTCAAGAAAGAGCGTGCCGTTGTTGTAGACCGTCGCGATGCCGCGGTTGCCTGTAGAGTTGAGGGTGACTTTCGTGTCATTGATCTCCTCAGCGCCCGGATTGGCGGCGATGCGCACTGTCCAGATGTCGAAGGCCGCGAGTTCGGAGTCTTTAACGTGGCGGATATAATGGGGCGTGCGTGCATCGCTGCTGCGGCCAACGAGGTCAGGCAGTTCCGGATGGGCCGGACGCGTGAAGTTTACCCAGTAGCGCAGGTCATAGGCGTCGGCAACGCTGCCCGACTCCGTCATCTCATGATTTGAAGCAGTGCGCGCGTTGGTCAGGTACTCACTGAGATAAAAACCGTTGGGAAGAATGACATGGCGAGTATCGCCGTCGACCGAAATGTAGACCCACTGTTTCGGCGAGGTACTTTCCGTTGCGACGTATCGCAGCGGGTAGCTATATGTCGCGTTGTCGCGATAGGAGGTCTCCATCGAGGTCACATACTTGTTGAGCGCGGCATGTTTGATTTCATACCAGCCGCTTTGGGTCGGTGCGTTCTCGGGGTCCATGACAGTGCCCTCGAAGAGGGAGATGGCATAGGCGCAGCCCTGATCGTTGCGGTCGGGGGTTGAGGAACCGTACCAGTTGAAGATGGCCTGATTGGCGTTACCGGTCTGGTTGATCTGGGAATTTGAGGTGTAGATTACGAAATTGCCCGTGCCGTTGTTTGACGTGCTGAGGGAGAATCCGCGGTCGGGGCGGGTAGCGGTGACGGTCATCTGGGTGTTGTATGTGGCCGTCGGGTTGACATATTCGCCATTTGCGTTGCGGATATCGAAAGTGTCGTCGCCGCGGGCAATGAACTGCCATATGTTCCAACCCAACGTCGAGACCCCGGGAGCGGCGCCTCCGATGAGCTTGCCTTCGGAGGCAGTCATCGACTTGTTGCCGCGCGCCGAGGTGAGCACATACCAGTAGTCGTTACCATCGGTCGAGGTCATGGGATAGTTCATGTCGGCCTGAGCCGTGGCAATCGCTTCGTTGAGCTTCGCGGCGGCGGCGGTTGCGGCGTCTTCGGTGAGGTCAGGGTTATTGACCGTGGCGGCTGCCTCGTTGATTGCCTCGGTGATGGCGGCGCGGTAACTCTCCTTGATTTGGCCCGGATTGGAGCCGTATTCAATCATGAACGCGTCGGTCAGCGCATTGCCGATAATGGAGCGCAACGTGCGGCGGGCATAAACCTGCTCATATTCAGTGAGCGATACCGGCTGCGTAGTGACGTCGGTCATTGCCTCGGCAAGGGTGTTGGCGACCACCACGTAGCCGCGTCCCGAAAGGTAATAGCTATTCATCAGGTTCTTGGCACGGTCTTCGGCCAGCGGGGTGTAGATATCAATATAGGTTGCACCTTTTTCCACGGCGATGTCGCGCAGCGAGTTGTTAAAGCTGACGACGTCGGTTTCGTTGGCGGTATTGATGCGGGGAGGGAGATTCATCAAGTAAATCTGCGCGTCGGGAGCAAGCGATTTAGCTTCGTCGACCAGCAGGCGATAATTGGTTAGGTCTTTGCCCCCTTCGCCGTAGTTGATGACAATTTTCGCGGGTTTGGTCTGTTGGTCGCGCAGGCCGATATTGATTATGGTTTTCGCTTGGGTGAGGTTATAGCCGCCGTAGCCCCAACCGCTGCCGCGGTCTTTAAATGCGGGACTGCCGAGAAGTTCGTGCCATTCGCCGCCGTGGATGAGATCGTCGCCGAAGAGCAACACGTCGCCGGACTTAACCTGATAGAAAGCAAACTGGGCCGGGCGCATGTCGTAGGAGTATCCTCTGCCGTTGGTGCGCTGCATTTCTGCGGTGATGTCGGCGCCGGAGGGATAGATGCTCGTGCTGCCGACGTAGTCCTCGATGCAGTGGGTCCAGGTTGCGTAACCTTTGGGCTGGGGATGGAGTCTGTCGAGCGACCAAACGTCCTGACTCGACATGCCCATCATCTCTTCGGTCATGTCGATGAGGGTCACCGAATCGTCGGCGTCATACATCGCGTGGAGCATTTCATTGCATGCCGCCCAGTTCGAGTTGGCAAAGTTTGCGCGCGGCAATATGCACTGCACGTATATCAGCGTTGTCGGCGACTCTGCCTTCACGCGCTCGACTATGGCACGTATGCGACGGGCCGTGATGTCGGCCGATTCTCCCGAGCTGATGTCGTTGGTGCCGATCATCAGGAAGAATTTTTCAGGTTTGGAGTCTATGTAGCTCTCGAGATTAGGGAGGATTTCGTATGCGAAGCCGCCTGAGTTGCCACGGCCAATAATGGAGTGCGCGCTGCCGAAAGCTTCCCACCATTCGTGCATGTTTGTGATCGAATTGCCGACAAAAACCGTTTGGCCGGCGCGTGTGGGAGTAGCCTTGAACGAGTCGTAGCGGTGTTCGCGGAACGGACCGTCGGCAAGAATGCTGCCGGCCATTGCCGTGCAGATTACTGCCAAAAGAAGTTTCTTGAGGTTCATATCGATTGGTTTAGATTAGGTTATATGGCAACATATATAAGGTAGGTTCTATTAATTGGTTTATCAGCGCGTAATGCAGAACCCCAAAAGCATCATTGCACTGATTCGTGAGTACATCACGAATGCAAAAGTAGCGATAATTTAAGACTTATACAAGTTTTCACTTCTTCATTTTACATCTTTTTTTGCGTTTTTTGGGGGGGGGGTAAATGTCTGTGTGTCAATATTATATCGTTTGTGGATTT
>CAZKOF010000089.1:0-3963 GCA_964554335.1 uncultured Bacteroides sp. | reverse complement strand
ACGTCTTCGCCCTGGGCGTTGATGAGGTATTCGCCGTTGAAGATGTTCTCGCCGGTTGCG
Organism: uncultured Bacteroides sp.; assembly: GCA_964554335.1. Lineage (GTDB taxonomy): Bacteria > Bacteroidota > Bacteroidia > Bacteroidales > Muribaculaceae > UBA3263. The sequence goes on along the minus strand of CAZKOF010000089.1, from coordinate 3,903 downwards.
GCGTCGCGGCTGAAGGCCACGCCGGTTGCGGAGTTGTTGCCCATGTTGCCGTAGACCATGGCCTGGACGTTAACTGCGGTGCCCCATTCTTCGGGAATCTGGTTCATGCGGCGGTAGATGATGGCGCGCTCGTTCATCCAGCTGTCAAACACGGCGCAGATGCCGCCCCAGAGCTGTTCCCATGCGTCGTCGGGGAAGTCCTTGCCGGTGAAGTCCTTGACTGCGGCTTTGAACTCCTTGACGAGCTGCTGCAGGTCTTCAACGTCGAGTTCGGTGTCGAGCTTGACTCCCTTGTCTGCTTTCTTCTTGTCCATAATCTCTTCAAAGGGATCGATGTCTGCTTTGCTCTTCGGCTTCATGCCGAGAACAACGTCGCCATACATCTGGACGAAGCGGCGGTAGCTGTCCCAGGCAAAGCGGGGGTTGCCGCTCTTTTCGGCTAGGGAGGCCACGGTAGCGTCGTTCATGCCGAGGTTGAGGACGGTGTCCATCATACCGGGCATGGATGCGCGTGCACCCGAGCGCACGCTGACGAGCAGGGGGTTGGCGGGGTCGTTGAATTTGCGGTTGGTGAGGGTCTCAACATGGGTAATGGCGGCCTCAACCTCTTTCTGAATACGTTTAACTACTTCTTCGCGGCCACACTGAGTGTATTCGGTACACACTTCCGTGGTGATGGTGAAGCCGGGAGGCACGGGCATGCCCAACAGGTTCATCTCGGCCAGATTGGCGCCTTTACCACCGAGCAGATTGCGGTCGTTGGCGTTACCTTCGGCTTTTCCATTACCGAACGTATAGACTCTTTTCATAGGTCTGATTGGTTATTTTTAGGTTATGTTTTGATATAACTGAATTATTCTGCAAATATAGCAACTTTTTTGCGGATTGCCAACTTTTGCAGTAAATATGGGCCATAATATGGGGCAGCCGCGTGAATTTCGCGGTTGCCCCTGATATGAGTTTGGAGTGGAAGATGCAGTTGGAATTATAGACGAAGCATGCGCCAGTTTTCACCCATTCTGGTCGAGGCGTTGGTCGTCGGAGTTTGTTTCTTTTTCAATTTCAGTTGAGGAGCGCGGTAGGTAACGCCTTGTTCAATGTGGTCGGAGAGGGCGCCGAGGGTGGTGTAGCCCGCGGTGCTATTGAGCACCTGCAGGAGGTAGTAAGTGAAGAGTCCATGACCTTCTTCCGGGAGGCCCTGGGCTGTTTCGTTGCCTTGAGCGGCGGAGAAGACTACGATGTTGCCGTCGCCAACCTCGGTGTCTTCAGCGTCGATTTCGACTGCACGGAGGCCTTCGGTAACGCCTTCGTTCTCACGGTTCACTCCGCTGAAGCAGGCGTCGATGAAGACAGTGGTCTGATTAAAGGCCATGTCGCCGAGGGTTGAGTAGAATTCGTCGAGGGCAATGCCGCGGGACGGATTGGTTCCGCGCACGTCGGTGGGCAGAAGGTAGGCCTTGTTCTGATTCTTGGTGTCGGGAACGCCGTGTCCGGCATAGTAGACGATGAGTTGCTTCGATTCGGGGTCTGGAATGTTTTTGATCCAGTCTTGGATTTCTTCTTCGAGAATCATCTGCTTTGTGGCGTCTTCGGTGATGTGGATGTTCTCTACGGGGATGCCCAAAGTCTTTTTGCAGTATTCGGCAAACACGCGGGCGTCGTGGATGGCGTAGGGGACGTCGGAGACGAAGCGGTAGTTCTGGTTGCCGATAACGAGGGCATAGGTATTGGGGCGTATGTAGCTGCCAACGGGCTGCCCGAGTTCCGAAATGGTCACGGAGCCGTCGGTCGAGCTGATTTTGAACACGTTGAAGTAGATTGGATGTTGGAGCGTGTTTTCAACCATGAAGCTCAGCCCGTCGGGGTCGATGCGCCGCGTCAGGGCCAGGGCCGAGGCGGGCGAGGGGGCGTCGATTGAGTCGAGCAGAAGGGTGTAGAGCCGGCGCGAGAGCATGTCGGCGTCCATCTGCATGCTGACTCCCTCGGGGTCATATGCCGCGAGCGAGCGTGTAACCTTTCCCTTTTCAACAAAAACGACTCCTTCGGGTTCTTTTTCTCGCGTCAGACGCAGCTTGCCGTTGACCGACGCCGCGTTTGAGTCCGCTTTGTTGCGGGCCCGGAAAATCAGACGCGAAACGCGCTCCAATCCCGGGGTGTCGATTGTGTAGAGTTGTGAGCCGGTCTGGTTGAGGAGTACCAGAGTGGCTATTCGTAGCGCTATTCGTAGCGCATGGTGGTTGCCGGCGATATGCGTGCAATGATCATTGCCGGGAGCAGAAGAACGAGCCAGCTGACTGCCAGGGCGCCGGCATTGAGCCAGAGCAGCGATAGCCACGACAGGCTGACGGGGACGAAGTCAACATAGTAGTTCGTCGGGTCGAGGGGAACGGCGTGGGTCGCGTTCTGGAGCAGGATGAGGCTGATGCCCGTGGCGTTGCCGATGAGCAGCCCGCGCAGGACCAGGCGCTCGGCCATCATGATGAAGATGTTGCGGATCTGGCGGTTGGTGGCGCCGAGCGACTTGAGCAGCCCGATCGTGCGCACGCGCTCGAGAATGATGATGAAGAGCGAGCTGACCAGGGTGAAAGCGGCAACGAGGCCCATCAGCGTGATGATGACAATGACGTTGGTGTCGAGCAGGCTGAGCCACGAAAAGAAGTTGGCGTCGGTCTGCAACACCGTGGAGATTGTAAAAGAGTTCTCGATCTGTCCGGAGTAGTAGGCCGTCAGCAGCCGGGAGTATATTTCCGATGCCAGCGGGGCAATCCGGTCCGCGGGAATGTTGCGCACTCCGATGCTTTCGACCCGGTCGGCGGGATAGCCGCCGAGCTCCGCAGGCAGAGAGGCCGCGCAGTAGCCGACGGCGTCGTCATGTTCGCTGAAGCCGGTGGAGTATGTTTCGCCGACGGTCAGCATCCTGACGCGCAGGCGGTCGTTGATGAAGAAGTAGGCCGGCACGCGGTCGCCGGGACTCAGGCGCAGTTTCGCGGCGGTCGATGTTGAGATGATGACGACCGAGTCGGCCGGCGACAGGGAGTCGTTGCGCCTCAGCTCGAGGCCCATGAAGTCATCGGCGGTCTTCAAAATGGCGGGAACCGACGCATGGAGCACCACCTCGGCGTCGGCCGGCAGGTCGATGACGCTCAAGACCTCCGCGGGGACGAAGGTCGAGTCGTAGCCGGCAATGGTGATGGCGTCGTCGAGGTCGATGATGCGGCGCGTAACCTCCTCTTTGAAGCCGAACATGATTGAGACGGAAAGAATCATGACGACCACGGCCAGGGCAACGCCGGCAACGGCAATCCCCACGGCGGGCGAAACCTTCCGTTCCCCCTCGGCTTTCCAGGCGAGGCGGCGTGCCAGTGTAAGCTCAACCCCTCTCACTGCCGCTGAGTTCGCAATAGAGGTTTTCACAGGCGTCCTCGAGCAGGTCGAGAACGAGTTCGAAGCCCTCGGCTCCTTCGTAGTAGGGGTCGGGAACGTGGTCGTAGGCGCAGCCGACGGGGAAGAAGTCGGCCATGGCGCGGATTTTGCGCGCAGCCTCGACCGACGGGGCCAGCGTCCGCAGGTTATGAAGATTCGAGGCGTCCATGCCGATAATCAGGTCGAAGCGGTCGAAGTCTTCAACGTCGACGCGCCGGCAGGAGTGGTCAAGGGCGATGCCGCGTTGACGCGCATGCACGCGCATGCGTCGGTCCGGTTGCTCGCCGACATGATAGCCCGCCGTCCCCGCCGAGTCGATTTCGAAGCGTGCGGAGGCGTCGTGATGTTCGACGACGTTGCGGAAAATAGCCTCAGCCGCCGGGCTGCGGCAGATATTCCCGAGGCAGACAAATAGAACCCTGATCTTCATATTCTTATGATTTTTGCAAGCCTAAACCGAAAAAACAGGTTGATAAATTT
>CAZKOF010000088.1:0-4054 GCA_964554335.1 uncultured Bacteroides sp. | reverse complement strand
CTGCAAATTTATCGATTCTATTTCACTTTCGGTTTGCCGCTGCAAATCTAAGGTACATGCAAAGTTACGAAATATCGCTTCTTCGTCCGGTGGCGATAAACGCCGTCAGCAGTCCGACAACGGCTGAGATTGCAGCCACGGCCAGAAGATCGACCGGGTGGAACACCACCGGATAGGCATCTATAGTCAGGGCCGCAGGATCGCCGGCGAGTTTGACCCAACCGAAGTGTTGCTGGCCGAGACTCAGCAGAGAGCCTACAAAAAGCCCCGTAACAGAGCCGAAAGCGGTTATAAGCAACGACTCCAGCCGATAGATCGATTGGATGCGCGCCGACGTTGCTCCGAGCGCACGGAGAGTTGACGCGTTCCCGCGCTTTTCTATAATCAGAAGAGAGAGCGACGAGATCACGTTGAACGAGGCGATTATGAGGATGAAGCCGAGGAGCATGAAGGTCATCCATTTCTCCATGTTGACGATACGGAAGGTTGAGCTTTGTTGTTCCTCGATTGTCAGCACGCGGGCTTGAGGACCGAGAATCCGCTCGGCGGCCCTGCGGGCGGCTTTAATGCCTGAGCCGGAGGGGTAGATGTAGATTTGAGTGGCCTCGTCGCCCTGTTGGAGCAATGCGCGCGCAGCAGCAAGAGGAACGAAAACAAGGTCGGCGTCGAGCTCGGTCTGATTGAGGATAAACACGGCTGAGGGGGCCAGAGAGTCAGCCCGGAACGCCGCCATCGGATTAGCCGGATTGATGCGTCCGCGCCGGCGGGGCACGTAAAGACTCAGAAGCCCCTCGCCGCCGATGGGCAGGGCCAGGTTGTTAGCAACGCCGACACTGACAACCGCGGGGAGAGCGTCCGGGTGATAGTCATCCCACGGATTGCCGACGGGACATATCTCCGAGAAATTGGCATATAGCGCCGGAGGAATGCCGCGCATGCGCACAGCCATCTGACGGTCGCCATACATTGCAAGGGCGCGGTCTTCGCTGACCGGCTCGGCCGCCATGACGGCAGCATCGGCACGCAAAGCGGCACAGAGGGAGTCAGCGCCAACGAGCGTCTTGCCCTCGGAAGCAACGGCGGCGAGAGGCGGGTCGAGCACCGAAACGCGCTCTTCGATAAGCGCATGGAAGCCGTTAAAAACGCTCATGACCACTACCATAGCGGCAGTGGCCAAAGCAATTCCCGCAACCGAAACCACGGAGATGACATTAACAACCGAATGTGACTTCCGGGCAAAAAGATAGCGCAGGGCTATGCGGAAATTCAGGTTCACTCTGAGGGTTCGGAGTCCTGCTTGACGCCGCCAAGCAGGCGATCAATATTTTCCAGATAGTCGATTGAGTCATCGAGATAGAATTGAAGCTCGGGGCAGCGGCGCAACTGAAAGCGCGTGAGGCGCGCAAGTTCGTAGCGCACGGTCTTAGCCTGCTTGTTGACGTTTTCAATGACTTCAGATGCCGTTTCAGAGGGGAAAACCGAGAGGTAGGCCTTTGCGACACTGAGATCGGGAGAGACCTTGACGGAGCAGACCGAAACAATGGCATTGCCAATTTTTGCCGTTTCGCGGCGGAAGATTTCGCTGAGCTCCTTCTGAAGGAGACGCGATATTTTTGCTTGACGTGTAGTTTCCATGCTTTTTTAACGATTTTTATTCGTTCATGGTTCGCAGGAGCTCGTCGTTGCTGAGAGTTCTCTCCATGCGGTCTTTGATGAACTCCATGGCCTCGATTGAGTTGCGATCGCTCAGGAAGCGGCGGAGAATCCACATTCGCTGAATAGTCTCTTTGGGGAGCAGAAGGTCGTCGCGGCGGGTCGAGGAGGCCATGATGTCGACTGCGGGGAAGACGCGCTTGTTCGAGAGTTTGCGGTCGAGCTGGAGCTCCATGTTGCCCGTGCCTTTGAACTCCTCGAAGATAACCTCGTCCATTTTCGATGAGGTTTCAGTCAGTGCGGTGGCAATGATTGTGAGCGAGCCGCCGTTTTCAATATTGCGGGCAGCGCCAAAGAAGCGCTTGGGCTTCTGGAGGGCATTGGCGTCGACACCTCCGGAAAGAATCTTGCCTGAGCCGGGGGCCACGGTATTGTAGGCGCGCGCCAGACGGGTGATGGAATCCAGAAGAATAACCACGTCGTGGCCGCTTTCAACCATGCGCTTGGCTTTTTCGAGCACGATGCCGGCAATCTTGACGTGACGGTCGGCAGGCTCGTCGAAAGTCGATGCGATTACCTCGGCATTGACAGTGCGCTTCATGTCGGTGACCTCCTCGGGGCGCTCGTCAATGAGGAGAATCATGATGTATGTCTCGGGGTGGTTTTCGGCAATGGCGTTGGCGATGTCCTTCAGAAGAATTGTCTTACCAGTCTTGGGCGGAGCCACGATGAGGGCGCGCTGGCCTTTGCCGATAGGGGCGAACATGTCAACCACACGTGTCGACAGGTTTGTCGTCAGCGGGGAACCGCAAAGACGGAACTTCTCATCAGGGAACAACGGGGTCAGGTGTTCGAAGCTCTGACGGTCGCGCAAAAAGCGCGGATCGCGGCCATTGACGTTGAGGACCTCGGTAAGCGGATAATATTTCTCGCCTTCGTGGGGCGGACGCACACGCCCCTCGACAACGTCACCGGTTTTGAGGCCATACTGCTTGATTTGCTGCTGCGTGAGGAGCACATCATCGGGCGAGGTCATATAATTATAGTCGCTCGAACGGAGGAAACCGTGACCCTGAGGTTCGATTTCAAGCACTCCGCCGGCCTTGATAATGCCATCGAATTTCGCGGTCAGTTCCTGGGCACGCTGCTGCTGATTGCGGCGGTCAAATTTGTTTTTCTTCCCCTGAAACTGATGTCCGGGAACGGGCTGACCGGGCTCGGCCAGCACTACGGGGGCGAATTCATCGGCCTCCGGCTGCTGAGCCTGCTGAGGCTGTTGATCGCGACGCTCCTGCTCGGCGCGAGGCTTGAACTGCTTGCCGCCGTGGCGTCCGGCAGGGAAGAACTCGCTCAACGGCGAATCGGGGCGCGGGCGGAAGTCGCGCTTTCGCGGCTGCCGGTCGGCAGAGGGCTGCTCCTCAGCCGCGGGTTGCTCAGCGGTCTGCTGATCCGGGCCGTCTGCAGCCGCACCTGCGCCCTCACCCCGAGGTTGCTCAGCAGCCACGGTCTCCGACGCCGCTGCCTCGGCTTTCTCGGCCTTTGGCTTGCGACCACGCTTTTTAGGAGCGGAAGCCTCGGTCTTCGCCTGATTTTCAGACTCGGCCCCGGCAGGCTGCCGCTCTGCGGCTGCCGCATCGGGTTGCTGCGCATCGGACTTTGACGCTTTAGTCTTGCGGGTCCGCTTCTTTTGGTCAGCCTTTTCAGCGGTTTTTTCTGATGACTCGGCCTCGGCGGGTTCGGATGCAGCGCCGGCATCGACACCCTCGCTCTTGGCGGCTTTTGGCTTGCGGCCACGCTTTTTAGGAGCCTTTTCAGGGGTATCGGCCGCTGCGGCCAGCGCCGCCGCATCAATGATTTCAAAAGCCATCTGCTGAGGCTCGGTGGAGCTGAACTTTTTGATGCCATACTTGGCCCCAATCTCTGCGAGCTGCTCCGTGCTCATGCTTTCAAGTTGATCTAACTTATAATTTTCCATTTATAATATCTTTATATCCGCCGCAACGCAAAATAGATGACGTCACATTATATATAAAATCATGTGGGGGTTGTTGTTTTGGTTATCGGCATGCGGCAAAGATGCCAATCATGCCGGGCGTCAGGCAGCAGACCTGCGACGGAATAGTTGAATAGACGTGTAATCTGATTGAACAAGCGAGTATAGCACTCGCTTTTACCGGCGCAAAGTTACGCAATATTTATGAAAAAAACACCACAATCTGCACAATATTTTTTAAAAGTCTAAAAGCTAACAATATAACAAAAAGCTGTAGAGTCCAACAGCAAATGCAAAGTTAAGCGATATTATGGAAAAATCGCTTAAGTGGCGTGTCAAAGTTTAGTTTTTCACACTAGTGTCTCTTAAAATTTGTTAAAAATCAATTTTATGCTCTTATTAGGCTGT
>CAZKOF010000087.1:0-4254 GCA_964554335.1 uncultured Bacteroides sp. | reverse complement strand
GAATTTTTCAAAAGAATTGCTTAACTTTGTTGCACTTGCCACTTGACTCTGCATCAAACAAAATATCAGTGTCCGGGCTTGCATGATTTACGAAAAATGCGTAACTTTGCACCCGTTAATCCGTAGCCGCTGGCGCGACGTTAGAGGTGCGCGTTAAAGCTGCGGGATGTCTAAATTTTTAATAATCAATTAGTCACATGGACTTGATTAAAATTGCCGAAGAGGCATTTGCTCAAAAAAAGGAGTATCCCCGCTTCGTTCCGGGCGATACCATCACCGTTTCCTACCGCATTAAAGAGGGTAACAAGGAGCGTATCCAGCAGTATCGCGGCGTAGTTATCAAGATTTCGGGCGAAGGCTCAAAGAAGCGTTTCACCGTGCGCAAGATCAGCGATAACATCGGCGTGGAGCGTATCTTCCCTATGGAGTCTCCCTTCATTGACTCTATCGTGGTCAACAAATACGGCAAAGTTCGCCGCTCCAAGATTTACTACCTCCGCAACCTCACCGGTAAGAAGGCCCGTATCAAGGACCGTCGCACCAAAGAGTGGGAAAAGGACGCAAAAATCGTTATCGGCTAAAATCGAACAACACGAAAGCACACCGCCCATTGTCGCGGTGTGTTTTTGTTTTTAACCTATCCTGTCAATGCAACCTGAAGTTTCTATCATAATGGGGAGCACCAGTGACCTCCCCGTGCTCCGTAAGGCCGCTGACTTCCTCGAGGCCATGGAGGTCCCGTTTGAAATGAACGCCCTGTCGGCCCACCGCACTCCGGCCCGGGTCGAGGAGTTTGCCCGCAATGCCGCTTCCCGCGGAGTCCGCGTGATTATCGCTGCCGCAGGCATGGCTGCCGCGCTCCCCGGTGTAATTGCCGCAATGACTCCTCTGCCTGTCATCGGTCTGCCAATCAGTTCGAGCCTCGACGGCATAGATGCCCTGTTGAGCATCGTGCAGATGCCTCCGGGCATTGCGACCGCGACTGTCGGCATCAATGCAGGTCTTAATGCCGCGGTGCTTGCCGTGCAGATGCTTGCTCTCGGCGATCCGGAGCTTGCCGCCCGATTCAACGCCTACCGTGCCGGTCTCAGCGAGAAAATCGTGAAGGCCAATGCAGAGCTTGCCGAACTCTCGTCCTATAAGTATAAGTGTTGAGCGCGAATTATGGATTTGATTAACTGCAGGCGACGCCCGTGTCGCCGGATAACCGTTGGCGGTCGCGTGCTTATCGGCGGCGACGCTCCCGTGGTCGTGCAGAGCATGACAAATACAACCACGACCGACATACCCGCTTCGCTGGCCCAGATTGAACGCATCGCCGCTGCGGGAGCCGATATCGTGCGTCTGACCGCGCAGGGTGTGCGCGAAGCTGAGGCAATGGCCGTAATGGCCCCGCAGGTCAGCGTGCCTCTCGTTGCCGATATTCATTTCAATCCCCGCGCGGCCCTCGCGGCTGCCGAAGGGGTCGCTAAGGTGCGCATCAACCCCGGCAATTTCTGTCGCCCGGGTGCCGGTATCGAGGAGTCTCTCCTCCCTCTGCTCGAGGTTTGCAAGCGCCGCGGTGTTGCCCTGCGCATCGGGGTCAACCACGGCTCCCTTTCGCCCGCAATCATGGACGAATACGGCGACACTCCCGAAGGTATGGTCGAGAGCGCCATGCAGTTCCTGAGAATCTGCGCGCGTAATGATTTCCACAGTATCGTTGTCAGCATCAAAGCCTCCAACACGGTTGTCATGGTCCGCACCGTGCGTTTGCTCGTTGAAACCATGACGAAGGAGAATCTTGAATATCCCCTGCATCTCGGTGTTACCGAGGCCGGCGATGCCGAAGACGGTCGCGTGAAATCGGCGGTGGGCATCGGCGCTCTGCTCTATCAAGGCGTCGGCGACACGATCCGCGTCTCTCTCAGCGAGGACCCCGAGCGCGAGGTGCCTGTTGCCCGCGCCCTGCTCGACCATATCGCTCGGGCAGCAAATGCTCCTGAAATCGATTTCCAATATGCCGACGGTTATAACCCTGTGGCTCCCGAGCGCCTGTCGTCGCGCGCTATCGGCGGGGTAGGGGGTGGAAATCCTCCTGTGGTCGTCGGTCTCGACGAAATTGACGCTCCGTTCTGTCATCTCGACGCTTCGGAGCGAGACTTTTCGGCAATACCGGCCGACGCCGTCATCCTGCTTACGTCGCACCATGCCAACCGCGTCGGCGAAATTCAGGCCGCGCGCCACGCCCTGATACGCGCCGGAATAGACAATCCCGTTATTATCAGCCTTGACTACGCCCCGGCAGATCCAGACCTCGCACTCAAAGCCGCCGCCGACTTCGGTACACTATTGCTCAACGGCCTTGCCGACGGCATTCAGATCACGGCCGGTGATGCCGACACCTCAGCGCTTGCCCTCAACATTTTGCAAGCCGCCCGGCTGCGCATCTCGAAGACCGAGTTTATTTCATGTCCGAGTTGCGGACGCACAATGTTTGACCTCCAGTCGACCCTGCGCGACGTCAAAGCCGCTACCGGGCATCTCAAAGGACTGAAAATCGGTGTCATGGGATGCATTGTCAATGGCCCCGGCGAGATGGCCGACGCCGACTATGGCTACGTCGGTGCCGGAGTCGGACGCGTCAGCCTTTACCACCGCCGCGAGTGTGTTGAGCGTAATATTCCTCAGGAGCATGCGATTGACCGGCTCATTGACCTCATAAAAGCTAACGGTGAATGGATAGAACCGAGCAGGTAACGGCGACGCTTTCATCGGGGCTACGCGTGGTGTGCACGCACATGCCCTCGGCAACAGAGTTCTGCGGGCTGACTGTCAATGCCGGCTCGCGCGACGAGGTCTGCCCTGACGATTTCGGGCTTGCCCACTTCGTTGAGCACACGATTTTCAAAGGCACATCGCGCCGCTCCGACTCCTACATCAATAGCCGCATGGAGGCGGTTGGCGGTGAGCTCAACGCTTTCACGACCAAGGAGGAAACCACGCTCTATGCCGCCATGCCCGCGGGTAACCATCGCCGTGCCTGCGCCCTCATCGGCGAGTTGGCCGCCGAGTCGGTCTTTCCCTCCCGCAAACTTGACTTTGAGCGCGAGGTCATATTAGATGAAATCGACTCATATCTCGACTCTCCGGCCGAGGCGGCCTATGACCTCTTTGACGAAATGGCCTTTGAAGGCAATCCGCTGGCCCATAACATTCTCGGCACGCGTGAGAGCGTGGCGCGAATATCTACCGAGCGCTGCCGGGAATGGTTGCGCAATGCTTTCACCGCAACCAACGGAGTCTACTTCTATCTCGGGCCCGAGCACCCTGACCGCGTGATTGCCGCCGTTGAAAAATATTTCGCCGCGCTCCCGGATGCCGGCCATATGCCGCTTCGCCGCGCCCCGAAGGGTGCGGAGCCGCAGCAGCGCACAATCGAAGGCAACCACCACCAGAGCCACGTTGTCATGGGAGCGCCAATCGACGGACTCCATGCCGCTGATCGTTATGCCCTTGCTCTGGCAACCAATATTATCGGCGGCCCCGGAATGAACGCGTTGCTCAACGTGGAACTTCGCGAGCGTCGCGGGCTGGTCTACACCGTCGAGGCCTCGATGTCGCTTATGAGCGACTGTGGAATGATGACGATATATTTCGGTTGCGACCACAATGATCGAGCCCGCTGCATGCAGCTCGTAGGCAATACGCTAAACCGTCTGGCCGACAAAGAGCTGACCGAACGCCAACTCTCGGCAGCCAAGCGGCAATATCTCGGGCAACTCGCCCTCGGCCTCGACAACAAGGAGCAGGTTGCAATCAACACGGGCCGCGCCCTTCTTCACGGCCTCGCCATCCCCTCGCTCGAAGCCACCACCGACCATATCCGCGCCATCACCCCCGCCGCCCTCCGCGCCGCCGCCCTCCGCCTCGCTGCCGCCCCCTCCCTCGCCCTCATAACGGCCTGATTTTCCCTCCGGGGGGATGGTGAGCATAGCGTTATGTCTGTTTATTGTTTATAATGAGTGAAAAAAGCCGGTTTCAATAATTATTAACCGGAAGATTGCAATCTAAAATAGTTTTCCGTAACTTTGCGGCATACAGAAAACTTTTTATAACTATGTCTGAATTGAATGAAGAGAGCAATATCGTTTCCGAACCTATTGCCGTTTATAGGAACTACCGTATCAAAAGCGGAGATCAAGCGCGTGCGGTAGGGAATTACCGAACGACTGAAGAAGGATTTCCCAAACGATTATAATCGCATCTTGTCCC
>CAZKOF010000086.1:0-4375 GCA_964554335.1 uncultured Bacteroides sp. | reverse complement strand
ATTGAATATCAACTATTTCAAAGAGCTATTGTGATTTTTTAGTGGACACTAATGACGTTTTTTTATGTTTTAAAAGTTGGCAAACTTCAGCGGGTAGGCACTACTGACCGGCTGACCCTTTCGATCATGCGGCCGCTAATGAGCATGTTGCCGTACATCATGTCGGCGGGCAGAGTGTAGAGGCCTTCTTCGGAGAAGAGGTACCCGGGAATACTGAGTTCGGTGTATTGCGGGTTGCCATACTTGTCGAGTTTGCTCTCGTTGTCGAGGTTGTAGCCGATCTTGATGTCGGCGCCGTCGTGAATAAACCCCTTTTCAGGAGCTATCATGAAAGTAAACGGTTGTCCGGCCGGGACCTGATAGGCGCTGAGTTTAGAGCCGTCGGCAGCGAGCACCTCGCCATTGAGCTGGAAGTCGTTAACGGTCACGTTGGGGCCGTATACGTTGAGCATCACGTCGGCAATTACACCGCCATTATCGTTGATGCTATTTTTGCCTTCAGCGTCGCCGGGGTTGCCCATCGGGTCAATGCTGTTCCAGTCGAGTTTAAGTCGCATCCGATACATTCCGGGAGCCAGATCGTCGGGGAGGGTGAAAGCCGGCATTTTGCCGCAATTCGGTGCACCGAGGTTGCCGTTGGAGGCTATTGCCTCACCGGTCGAGTTGATGAACTGACCGGTAGCTCCGTTATAGCCGTTATAGGAAACGATTTCCGAACCTTCGGCAGGGGTGCCGTCCTCGTTGAGGTTGGTTTCGAATTTGCCGTTATTGTTGAAGTCAATATAGGCGTAAGCGTGCATCCAATCCTTTTCTGTATAGCCTAAGGAAGGCGTAATGGCTTGGCCCGGTTTGACATAGAAGGTGTGGTCGGTCAGGTCCTGATAGAGCAGTTTGTTGCTCTGCCGGCTGACGGGAGCGGTGAATGTTTTGCCGTTAATGGTCAGCGCAATGTGGGTGGTTACGCGGTCGGTACGAGTCATCGGGGTCGTCGCTTTCGAGCCGATAACGGGATAGTATTCATATATAATCTCGGGTGATGAAGATGTGTTGACCTTGATGTTGTCGACGTAGAATAGAAAGTCTTCCGTCAGGTTGTGAGGCGATTCCATGTCGGGAATAACAACCAGAGATCGGATGTCGATGCCACCGTTGCCTTTGATGGGGAAGACCACGTCGGTCCAGACTTCGGGTTCGGCGTCGTTGGACGACACGGCCCAAAATTGCTCGCAATAGGGATTTTGGTCCATTCGCTCGGGACGCGAACCGAGACCGACGAGCATCATGCGGCCCGAGGTCGGACGGAGCATCATTACGTGGACATATTTCAGTGTGGTTGTCAGCTCGAAAGTCTCTTCCAGATCAATGCGCACGCCAAAGCGGTTTGATCCGAAGCGCGAACGCTGGGCGCCGAGCACTTTGGCCGACGGGTTCGGGGCTTTGCCTAAAATCTCGTTGATTTCAGTGTCGGGATTCGAGGTTACGGCCCAGTTGCCGGTGAGTTCTCCGGTGCGGAACGGCGACTGCTCCCACACGTCATATACTCCGAGGCTCTTGTAGCCTGCATTGCTTTCGAAGTCGATGTTTATTTCGGCCATCGCACCGAGCGATATGCTGCATGCAGCTACTGCCGCCAAGAGGTATTTGATTATGGTTTTCATCTTTAGTGGTGCGTGGAAATCAAAAGATTGAAACTGTGTGGATAAGCGGGCATGCCTTTGCGTCGGTTATATGCAGGCGTATGCCTTTTATGTTGAAGCCGGCGCCATGTTCGTCGGTCTTGCCGTTGAGCGGTATGATGCGCTTGTAGCCGATGGTTGAGGTGAAGTCGGCCGAAGGCTCTGAAATTGTGGTCCACGTGGAGCCGTCAGTGGTGGTCTCAATGGTGAAGTCTTTTACGCGCTGCCCCTTGCGGATATATTCCATCATGCTGATGTAGTGCACGTTGGTGGTCTCGGGAAACAAGAATGTCAGGGTTGCGTCGATAACCCCGTCGTTGGTGCCCCAATAGGTGTCTTTGTCGTTGTCAATGACGTTGGTGGCATCATATGTGCGGTTGGCGCCGTTGGCGCGTGTATCGCTGGCGGTTACGGTTGCATTCAACGCGAGGTCGGTACCGGTGCGCGCTTTCAGCACGTCGCCGAACTCTTTCATGCGCTGAACTGTTGCTGCGGGAAGTGAGCCGCTTTTGTCCGGCGGAATGTTGAGGATCCATGTTGCGTTGCGGCCGACGGTTTCAAGATACATCTGCCAGAGGCGCTCGGTCGAGAGCACGTCTTCGCCCTCATGCCAGAACCAGCCTTTGTTGGTTGCTTTGGCGTCGGATTCGCCTGCAAACCATTCGTAGCCGAACTCGTTGCCGGAAGTGCCGGAGCCGTAACTCCAGTTCTTCTCACCGGCCCAGCCGGCTTCGTTGCCAATCCATCGGGCTTCACCGCCGACGCCCCACATGACGCAGTTGGGCATTACCTTATGTATTGAGTCGCGCAGGTTGGGAATGTCGTAATAGGTGCCGGCGTCGATCTGGCGCGAGCCTCCGGCGCCGCCATAGTATCCGCTGCCGCCGTTAGCACCATCGAACCACATTTCAAACTGGTCGTTGCCATATCTGGCGATTTCGGCGCATTGACGCAGGAACACTTCTTTTACATAGGTGTCTTTGCCATAATGGGCCGAGTTACGGTCCCAGGGCGAAATGTAGAAGCCATATTTGAGGCCGAGGTCGCGGGCGGCTTCACCGAATTTCTCAGGGATATTGGTGGAGGCATATAGGCCTGAACCGCGGGTGCAGTTATGGGTGGTGGTTTCAGTGGGCCAAAGGCAGAAGCCGTCGTGATGTTTAACGACTGCTATACCGCCCTTCATGCCGGCAGATTTTGCGGCTTCGAGCCATTGACGCGGATTCGGTTCGGCCGTGGGAGCATAAATAGACTCGTTTTCGTCACCGTTGCCCCATTCCCTTCCGGTGAACGTGTTCATGCCATAATGGAAAAAGGCGTAAAATTCAGTCTCGTTCCATAGAACCTGACGTTCGTGGGGTACGGGGTGAACCGGTGCGGGTTCATTGTCGGGATTCGCAGGGGTCTCGGCTTTGAGAGTCAATGTTTCCTGTGCCGACGCGGTTAGAGCCGCAGCAGCCAACAACCCCAGTATAATTGGTTTTAACATGCGTGATTTATGAAGACCCGGTTGATTCATGGTATATGATGTTTTGCGCAACTTTACTCGTATGAAGCAAGTTTTCTCAGATTAACGAACCACTTATTGTCGTCGCGGCGGAAAATTTCGTCGCGCCGTTTTATATTCTGTTCGCTCAGTCGGCTGCGGCCGCCCGGCAGGGTAGGGCGCATGTCGTCGGGTATGGAGTCGAGTGTGACGCGTCGGGCACGCGAAAGCGGCGGATAGCCGAGAATCACCCACATTGCGGGTTCGGGAGATGTCTCTATGACGATTGATGCCGAAGTCGAGCGGCGCGGAATGAATTCGCCGCGGTCTTCAACCTCCATGGCGCCTCGTTGCATCGGGTCATACCCGAGGCCGCTATGGTAGAACGAGCGCGAGATTGTGTCGGTCAGCAGCCGCGGCGAAATGTCGCGGCGATTGCCTGTCAGGTGGATTGCGTTTTCGTAGCGGACCCGGCCGAGGCCCTCGCCGCAGGTTCCTGAGCAACTGAAGTTGGTGCGTATCAGCAATGAGTCCTGTGGCAGGCCATAGATAGTGTAGCCGTTATCGTCGGTCTCGAAATATGCTCCCGCGCCCGATGCGTCGATGACGCCGAAGTTTGCCTGAACGCCGAGAGGCCGTGGCAGAGAGTCGAGCATGCGGGCAAAGTCGGCAACCGAGCCGCAGCGGCCCAGGGCCTCGGACATTATCAGCCCCTCGCGGTCTTTTATGTTTGCGGTGTCGGGGGCGAGATTATATGAAGCAGTGTTCATGATTGCGAAGCCGCGGTCGTTGACTCCCGTCCACGCCTCGCGCAGGAGTGTGTCGCCGGCGTTGAACAGGGCAATGTAGGCGGCAGTGGAGTCTGTGGCCTCTACGCGTTCAATGAAGTTGGAGGGGAAGCCCGAATCACGATGTTTCCAAAGCAGGGCGTGGCCGTTGGCGCTCAATCCTCCACCTATAAGGGCGGAGGTGCATGCCGCGGCCGAAGCCACGGTGCAAGAACATATCAGAAGAGAAGATTTTCGCATGATGTATAATAAATCGGCCGGACTCTGAGGGAGTCCGGCTGACGGCGCTTCAAGATGGGCTTGAACCAACGACCCCCTGATTAACAGTCAGGTGCTCTAACCAACTGAGCTATTGAAGCAATAGAGATTATTTGCGCTTCAGGATGGGCTTGAACCAACGACCCCCTGATTAACAGTCAGGTGCT
>CAZKOF010000085.1:0-4665 GCA_964554335.1 uncultured Bacteroides sp. | reverse complement strand
GCTTCCCAAGCTGAGGGTCGCGGGTTCGAACCCCGTCTATCGCTCACTTTTATAAGTCCGCTGCAATTCAATGAACTAAAAGAATTCAGCGGATTTTTTTCATAAACTGTTAAGGCCCCCTCATTTAGAAGCGGAAGACGGTTTCGATGACGAACTGGTCGGGCGAGTAGCCGCTTTCTTTGTAGGAGAAGTATTTTTCGTAGTTGATGCGGATGTCGGCGTGAACCGCTTTGTACTGGCATGTCAGGGTTGAGCCGATGGTCGCGCGGTTGCGTTTGGGCTGCAGTTTGGCGGTTTCGATGCTCCAGTGGTCGGTCATGCCGTCAAAGCGGCTCTGGATTGACCAGCGGTCGAACGCACCCCATTTGACCCCTTTGTGCCAGTCAACATAGGCAACATACGAGTGGTTACTCTTATGACCGCCACCACAGTAGTTCTTGAACATGTATTCGGCAGCGACGAGAACGTTGCGGTTTTCCCAGCTCAGGGCGCCGTCGATGAGGTTGGCGCGCAGGTGCATGTCGTTGGGTTTGATTGAACCGTAGCCGAGGTCGAGCTTGAATCCTTCGGGGAGTTTGAGGGTGGCTTTGCCGGCGTAGGCAACGTCTTTGCTCCATTTCTGGCCGCCGGAGAATTTGATGGTGTAGGGGTTGAAGACGCCGAATTCAAGAGTCAGTGGAGTCCCGGGAATGGCGTAGCCTGCTTTTGCGCCGACGGCGCGGTAGTTCATCACCTGATTGCCCATGAATGAGCGGTTGGCGAAAATGTAGTTTGCCGGAGCTCTGAACGGTTCTACACCGAACGGCATGCGGAACTGGCCGGCCTGGACGTAGAGGCCTTTGACGATGTCAAAGCGGCCGTAGGCATCGAGAATCTGAACCATACTGTTGTCATATTCCGTTTGCAGGAAGTAGCTGATGGTAGGGTGGATTTTGCCGTCTACGGTCAGACGGGCGTTGCGCACGCGGAAGCGTTGGTCGCCGGTCGAGGTGTTCATTTCCCAGCGGGCGCGGATAACGCCGTGGAGTTCCGGAACGTAGCTGAACGCCTTGTCTGCGGCAGCGCCCGTAAGGGCGGCTGCCGAGAAAAGGGTTGTGAGTATAAAATGCTTAAAGGATGCCATATTTGCCTGCAAGAATCAGAGTTGAATATCCGAGAATGAGGCCGATGATGCCCATGATGATGCCGGTCTTGACCATGTCTTTCTGCTTGATCATGCCCGTAGCGTCGGCAAGGGCGTTCGGGGGCGTCGAGATGGGAAGAATCATGGCTACCGACGAACCGATGGCAACGCCGATGAGCAGCGTGCTGACGCCGCCGAGCGAGTCAAGCGAGGTCATGCCCTGGCCGGCAAGTGCGAGAATCGGCACGAAGAGGGTGGCCGTGGCCGTGTGGGAGATGAAGTTGGCCATCAGGTAGCAGATGAGACCTGAGCCGACGATAATCATGATGGGATGCCACTGGTCGAAGGGAATTGCTTCGATGAGGTGGGCGCCGAGGCCGGTGGTTTTGAGTGCAACGCCGAGGGCAAAGGCGCCGGCAATCATCCACAGGATGCTCCATGATATCTCTTCGAGGTCTTTTTTCGTGATGACGCCCGAGATTGCGAATACGCCGACCGGAAGCATGGCAACGACGTTGGCGTTGACGCCGGTGATGGAGTCGGTGAGCCAGAGGGCGATGGTGACAGCAAAGGTTACATAGACAACATAGCTGCGCCAGTCGGTCTTGATGTGGGAGTCGTCGATTTCAAGATGAATCTCTTTCTGCTTGAAGGGGAAAAGCCAGCGCAGGGTAATCCATGCCAGCAGCAGCAGAACGATAGTGAGCGGAGCCATTACCATCATCCACTGTCCGAAACCGACAACGTGGCCGGCTTCGCGCAGGAAGTTCAGCGCGATGGCGTTGGGAGGTGTGCCGATGGGCGTGCCGATGCCGCCGATGTTGGCGCCGATGGGAATTGCCAGGGCCAGGGCGATTTTACCCTTACCGTCGGCAGGCAGCGAGCGCAGAACCGGGGTCAGGAACGTCAGCATCATAGCTGCGGTTGCGGTGTTGGAAATAAACATCGAGAAGAGGCCGGTAACGAGCAGGAAGCCGAGCAGAACGTTCTCGCTCTTCGTGCCGAAGGGAAGCAGAAGGGCTTTTGCGAGCTTGACGTCGAGGCCGCTCTTGGTTGCGGCGATGGCAATGATGAATCCGCCGATGAAGAGCATGATTGTCGGGTCGGCGAAGCAAGCAAGAATAGATTTATAGCTTACGAGGTTGGTGAATTTTTCGCCGGCATCGTCTTTGGCGAAGAACCACAGTGAGCTGTCTGAAGTGCTGAATAGCAGCAAGACGACAACGACCATTGATGTTGTCCATGCCGGAAAAGCGTTGAGCAGCCACATCAGTGCTGCGAAAGCAAAGATTGCGAGCACGCGTTGCTCAATGGGGTTGATGGTCGGCAGACCGAGGGTGCTTGCGGGCAGGAACCAGAGAAGAAGCGTAACCGCAATGATAACTGCTGCCTTGATGGCACGCACCGTCAGCGGGTTTCGGTTCATTCGATATTCCTTTTTCCACTCGTGGTAGGCCTCAAGCAGGTGATAACCGTGGAAACTCTTGAACATAAATAAAATAGTTGAAGATAATGAATGATTTTATTGATTAAAACGGCTGCAAAGTTACGAAAAAAATACGAAATCAAAGGATTTCGGAGTCGTCTTCAATGACGAGATTGTCAATGATGAAGCGTGCGCGTTCGGGAGTGTTCTTGCCCATATAGTAGGCCAGCAGCGCGTTCGCGCCGTCTTCTTTGCTGACCGAGACGCGGTCGAGGCGCATGTCCGGGCCGATGAAGTCGCGGAACTCGTCGGGCGAGATCTCGCCCAGGCCTTTGAACCGCGTGATTTCAGCGTCTGATTTCAGGCGGTTAATGGCGTCGGTGCGTTCCTGGTCGGTATAGCAGTAATAGGTTTCGCCTTTTTCGGCGCCGGTGCGCTTGGGTCCGCGCTTGGCTCCTTTTTTAGAGCGCACGCGGAAAAGGGGAGTCTGAAGAATGTAGACGTGGCCTTTCTTGACCAGGTCGGGAAAATACTGCAGGAAAAAGGTCATCAGCAGCAGGCGGATGTGCATGCCGTCAACGTCGGCATCGGTTGCTATGATTACTTTGTTGTATCTCAGACCGTCAATGCCGTCTTCAATATTGAGGGCAGCTTGCAGGAGATTGAATTCGTCGTTTTCATAGACTACTTTCAGGGTCTTTCCGTAGCTGTTGAGCGGTTTGCCTCGGAGGGAGAACACGGCCTGAGTCTTGACGTTGCGTATTTTGGTTATCGAACCCGACGCCGAATCGCCCTCGGTGATGAATATGCTTGAGGCGTTGCGCAGCTCCTCGTCGGTTTTGGCGTCGTTGAAGTGTACCTGACAGTCGCGCAACTTCGGATTGTTGAGGCTTGTCTTCTTTGCGCGCTCGCGTGCCGCTTTGGTAACGGTTGCCATTGCCTTGCGGTCGCGTTCCGACGCCTGAATCTTGTTGAGCATGATGTCGGCCGTGTCCTTATCTTTGTGCAGGAAGTTGTCGAGCTCTTTCTTCAGGAAGTCGCTGACGAACTTTGCGACGGTAGGCCCGTCGGGACCAACGTCGCGGGAGCCGAGTTTGGTTTTGGTCTGCGATTCAAAAACCGGTTCCTCAACCTTTATGCTGATGGCGGCGACCATGCCGTTGCGAATGTCGGCCGGTATGAAGTCCTTGCCGTAGAACTCCTTTATTGTGCGCCCTACGGCATCCTTGAATGCCGCGAGGTGGGTGCCGCCCTGCGTAGTGTGCTGGCCGTTGACGAATGAATAGTATTCCTCGCCATACTGTTCCGCATGGGTAATTACCACCTCGATATCTTCGCCTTTCAGGTGAATGAGCGGATAGAGCGGTTCGTTGTCCATCTTCTCTTTGAGCAGGTCGGCCAGACCGTTGCGCGATGTGTAGCGTCGACCGTTATAGATGAGAGTCAGGCCCGTGTTGAGAAACGTGTAGTTCTTCAGCAACGTCACGACGTGCTGCTCAATGTAGTGGTAGCCGCGGAAAATCTCTGCATCCGGAGTGAAGCATACCCGCGTTCCGTTGGGCTCGTCGGGGGTATTGACCGTACCGGAGTCTGAAATAATCGCGCCGCGTTCAAATGCTATTGTGCGTGAAACTCCCGAACGCGTTGCCGTTATAACGAACTCGGTCGAGAGGGCATTCACCGCCTTTATGCCGACGCCGTTCAGTCCAACGCTCTTTTTGAAAGCTTTGGAGTCATATTTCGCGCCGGTGTTCATCTTGCTGGCGACGTCTTCGAGTTTGTCGAGCGGAATGCCGCGGCCAAAGTCGCGGATAGTTACGGTTTTATCTTCGGATATACCTACGCTTATCTGCTTCCCGAAGCCCATCATGTATTCGTCGATGGAGTTGTCAAGCACTTCCTTGAGGAGCACGTAAATGCCGTCGTCGTTGGCCGAGCCGTCGCCGAGTTTGCCGATATACATGCCCGGTCGGCGGCGGATATGCTCTTTCCAGTCAAGAGTCTTGATATCGTCGGCTGAATAGTTGAGATCCTCTTCAGATAATAGATTAGTTTCTTCGCTCATATTCTTATGATTTTTGCAAGCCTAAACCGAAAAAACAGGTTGATAAATTTG
>CAZKOF010000084.1:0-4896 GCA_964554335.1 uncultured Bacteroides sp. | reverse complement strand
CAAAGATACAAATTATTTTTCTAATTTACAAGCGCTTAATTTATAGAAGTTCCCAGAATAAAAATACTGCATCGTCTCGGGGGCGTGCAGTATTTCAACATTTCAGAGGTGGCTTCGGTTCAGTCTACCGTCACACCGATTTTTGGTGTCGATGCGGCAGCCGACGAACTCTTGAGCTGAACGTAGGCGCGATATGCTCCGGCTGGCAGCTCTACCGTTTCAGTCCGGGATGTCATCTCCCGACTCAGGGCGACCTCTCCGTTTAGACGCTCAACCACGAGACGCTTGGTAGCTCCCGAAGGCATGTCGCTCATCACCTCGAAGCTGACGCCTCCGTCTGTGCCGGCGGCACTAAGGCTCGCGGTCGGAATGTTCATGACCGAGAAGTCGGTCTCGGCCTCGGTCCAGACCCCTGTGGCGTCAAGCACTGCAATTTTGGCCGTATGTTTGCCGTGGGTAAGATTGCGCATGGCGTAATTGACCGTGCAAATATCCTTTCCGCTGAATGACGCGAAATTCTGCACCTGCGAGACGGTCTCGCCGTCGACAGTCAGTAACATTGCGCTCTTGAGCGCCGATGCCGGTGCAAGTCCGGCGGGAATGTAGATTTCCGCCCGAAGGACGGCCGACGTCGGGGCGGAGCCGTTGACATCGCTATCGGCGATCGCAAAACTGCGGATCTGCGTTGCCTCGGCGTCGGGGATAACATCTCCGTCAGTGTTGTCAACAAATTCGACTGCCGGCAGGGAGCCCAGACCGCGACTGCTGCCGTCGGAACTGAAAGCATACGCACGGATGCGGTGATTGCCCGTCTTCGGCGATGTGGGGCCGATGAACTTCACGCTGAAGCGACCGTTGACAACGTCGCCGATAACTTCGTGAATTACACTCTGATCCAACGTCAACTCACTGTAATAGACATAATTGCTTGAAACATTTGTGCCGAGCACGTTGGCCTTCACCTCGGGAACCTCGTAGAATGTCAGTTTCACCGTGCCGTTGAACGAGGTGTCTGCATTTCCGTCAGCACCTGCAACATAGCCCGTCAGAGTGTTCTCGCCGTTCATGACAATGCTTGCGGCCTCGTCGAGCACAACCGAATGGGTTTCAGCCCTGAATGGCACCATAGGGTCGCCGAGGTAGTTATAGGTCAGGTGGTTGATAACATAATCACGGTTAGCCGAGGGCGTCTGCACGCATTCCTGCTGCGCGTCGCACCATATGCGGCCCAGCGGTGTACCGTCGGTGGCAGCATTCAAATTCCTGACAAGAGCTTTACAGAGGTCCTCGTTTTGCTCCTGAAACACCTCGCGGCCGGAGGCGATTACCGCGATGGCTCCGCCATAAGGATTATCCAGGAATTTGTTGCTTAGGTTATTGCTCGTGCGGTCATACGGTCCGACATTACATGAACCCATATACATCAGCGGATACTTGCCGGGGTTGACCAATTTCTCCGCCGTAATCAGATTGAAGAAAAATTCCCCGCCGTTTGAACCTGCGATATCAGTGGCTTTACCATGACCGAAATATCCCAGGAACGAAACGCCCTGTTTCATCCAGGATTGAAGGGTAGACCTGACCATCTTGTTATCTTTTGCCGAATACAGATTCGAAGCTGCACGGACAATGGTAACGGTGGTGTTCGCCTTGTCGCCATAGAGCGGCACAAGCGACTCGGCGTTCGACATGTGGTGTTCCTCTCCGTCGCGCGAGTAGTCGGATGAGAGTAGCACATTGCCTATGCTGCCATAGTTGTCGGAAAT
Organism: uncultured Bacteroides sp.; assembly: GCA_964554335.1. GTDB lineage: Bacteria > Bacteroidota > Bacteroidia > Bacteroidales > Muribaculaceae > UBA3263. The sequence goes on along the minus strand of CAZKOF010000084.1, from coordinate 3,130 downwards.
GGAAAGATATTGTTCTACTTTATTATAATAATTGTCAATCTCCTCGGCCGACATCAGCGGAACGCGACCAACGGCAACATGAATATCGCCGGCGGCAATCTGCAGTTGCTCGCCTCTCACATTCCAGTTGCCGGTGGTGATTAGCGTGCCGCATCGTCCGAAGAACGTGTCGGAACAGAATGCCGTTGTCAGATGCGACGACACGAGATAATACTCACTTTCGGCAGTTACCACATATGGAGCGTCGTCATTCAGCAGCTCGGCTGAGCGGTATGTGGCAGGGCCGAGCAGGAGCAGGCCTTTGAGTCGTGAGGGATTTTTGGTATAGAGATGGGCTACGAAGCGGCGCACACCTTCGGGCGAGACATTGCCCGACGAATATTCGTTGAAAATCTGTTGTTGGTCGACGACTGCGACTTTCAAGCCCTGCAGGCGTTGATGTAAATCGGCGATTTTTTCGGCCGACGCCAGAAACATGCGTGACGTGACTATCAGCATGTCAGGCGTTTCCATGGCGTGAAAGTCTTGATTTTCAACAATGCCGAGAATTTCGGGAACCGGCTGTTCGGCTTCGTCGTTGAAAGCGATTACCATGTTGGGGACATTGCCGGCAGACACCGGCAACTTGCCATATTTGACTCCGTCAAGATCCAGCAATCCGACCTCGGATGGCGCAAGAGGGCTGGTCACGTTCCAGACGTGCCAGCTGTCTGAATTCGCTCCCGTCAGACTGAAACACGCTTCCGTGTCCCGGTTCTCGAAATACATTCTTACCTGATTGTCGTTGACAACATCATTCTTGCGCTTGTATAGTAGTCCGAAAAAGTCGAGCATGGCCCCGTTGTTCATCGGCGAGGCCTGAGGATGCACCGAGAACGTGACATCATACTTTTTGCTCTCGTCCGAAACAGGCAAAGTCAGATTTTGCTGGAGCCAACTGCGGGTAAACATCTGATGCGACGCGGTGACCTCCGCTTTCAAACCGGTGGGATCCGATGAGGTTATACCATCGCTATAGGCAGGAACCAAATAATTTTCGTTGCGCTTGAGTTGCGGCGAAAGCAGTGAGGAGAAAACCATTACCGCCTTGCCCGTCGAGGTCTTGCTGACCTCGAACTCATGGGTTTCCTGCGGGCGGGTCACCCCCAGCACAGGGCCGCCAAGCCAACATCCGCCTTCCGCCATATTGGTGACATCTTCCTCATGATAGACCATAGATGTATGGTCGGTAAGAACGGTGACTCCATCTATCATTTCAGGGGCTTCGGTTATCGTAAGCTCGGACGGAAGCGCCTCGACATCGCTCAGAAAATATGTCGCACCGCGGCTATAGGCGTGTTTTGCGTGTAGATACTGTGAAGTGCTCGACGGCGTGGTCCATAGTTCCGGCGCATGGTCGGTGTCTCCCTTGCCGTAGAAAAGAATTTTCTCCTTGGCATGCAGAGTATGAACGGGAGTGAGGTCTGAAGGAATGCGGTTGGCGTCATGGGTGAGCAAAAGAGTCGGATTATAACCGTAGACGTTTACCCGCTCAGGCGATGAGAAGCCCAACTCCCTCAGACTGGCATAGCTAAGCTGATATATGGCGTCGTCGTCAATGCGCACTTTAACCCAATGGCCTGATGACATCACCGATGATGCAGGCTCTGTCGGAGCGGCGTAGGCCGTCAGGCCTGCGAAGCTCATAATGAGAGCTGACAGATAATGAGTCGGTTTCATGCTATAGAAGAGATATGTCTATTTTAAATTAAAGCTGATGACCTCCTCGTTGTTAAGGTCAAGAGAAATATGTCGGTTTTTAATTATCGGAGTTGACGGGTCGTCGAGCATCATGGCAAGTATATCACCGTTTTTGATGGTTGTGAACGTCGTGAAGTCCGCAAGTTCCTGAGGAACCGGACCCTCGGCGAGCGGAAGCCATTTGCCGCAGACAACCGCACCATCCATATAATCCAGGTTTTCGAAGCCATCGGCCTCGGCAACCCAAAGCAGCGTCATGGCATCGACATAACGACCCATATATTTCGAAGCGATGCTCTTGCCGAGCTTACTGACCCGATAGGCAAGGGCCCGCCGCCATCGCCAGTTGGCACCGGAGTCGGGAATAAACCACGGCTGACTGTTGCGACCTATTGCCGAATCGGCAATAACCCTTACGTTGCTATGCTCGCTCAGCAGCAGTTTCATTTTTCAAGTTGTTGCTCTAAGCGGTTATACATAAGGGCAAGATGAGAATAGAGCGACGTGTCTTGAATAACGACACCCTCGCGCGGCTGAAGCCGATGCGGCGTAAAATTCCATATGCCGCTGATGCCGGCCTCAATGGCACGGTCTGCAACGTCCTGGGCTACGTCGTGGGGCACGGTAAGAATTCCAATCTGCAATCCGAGTTCCTTGACGATAGTATTCATCTCGCTGATATTGTAGACAGGAATCTCGCCGACGGCCGCTTTCGGCTCAATGTCAAAACCGGCAACGATATTAAGTCCATATCGTCCGAGACCGACATCGGCCATCAGCGCGGCCCCGAGACTGCCAACCCCGAGAATTGCCGCCCGATGAGTCTTCTCAAAGCCGAGAAAATCGCCCAAAGCAGCCTCGAGCCGACGGACGTCATACCCGATACGCGTCTTGCCTCTGACATTCAAGTAGCTGAGATCCTTGGCAATCTGCGATGCGTCGACATTCAGACTCTTTGAAATCTGAGTACTCGAAACCTGCTCTACTCCGAGATCCCTGAGTTTACTGATATAAGCCAAATACCACGGCAGACGCTGAATTGCTGGCTCCGGGAGGAGCGAGCGCAGCGACGCCAAATCCTGCTCTGATTTACTATTTATAGAAGGCTTAACTCGCACTGTGTATTCGCTAATTAGACCACAAAGTTACGAAAAAAAGTCAGAAGTTAAAAGTTAAAAGTTAAAAATAGAGGGAACGCAGAAAATGAAGAGCCCGTTGTAGAGTCCAACAGCAAATGTCGCGCCGGCGGCGCGTGCGCCGCCCCCATTCCTCCCAAAATTCCCATTCATCCCATTCCTCTCCCCAATTTTTCATTTTTCATTTTTCATTTTTCATTTTTCACTAGTGTCTCTTAAAAAATGTTAATCAAATTCAAGGTCAAGCGTTGGGT
>CAZKOF010000083.1:0-5234 GCA_964554335.1 uncultured Bacteroides sp. | reverse complement strand
AAATCTCAAAGGGCATAAAAAGAGGCTGCGCCTATTTTGACACAGCCTCTTTTTTTATGACATTTTGCTATAAATTCACAAAAATTCACTATATTTGCCGCTTAAACACATCACAACACTTAATACACATATGAAAAAGATTACTTCATTACTTATTGCAATGACCGCTGCGGGGGGGGGTAAACGCCTCACTCACAGCGCCATGCACGCTAATCATCGACTCCCCTGAAGAGTTCGCGGAGTGGACCGTCATCGACGAGAACGATAATGCGCCCCACGACTTTGAATATTTAAACGGCTGCGCATACTACACGCAGTCAACCTCATATAGTGACAACGCCAACGACTGGCTTATATCACCGGCTATCGAGCTGACGGCCGGCGAAGCATACAACATCACCTTCTCCGTACAAAATCTCTCGACCTACAGTTGGAACAAGCAGAAATTCACCATCATGGCCGGTACAGAACCGACCGCAGCGATGGCGACGACTCTATATACTGAGACATCACTCGCAAAAACATCCTACAAGGTTGACCGCGGAGGTACATTCTCTCCCAATGAAACCGGCACATACTATTTCGGCCTGCATCTGACAAGCGAGGGCTATAACGGCGACTTCGCAGTCTATGGCCTGACGATCGAAAAGATTGTCATTCATCCCGGAGCCATCAGCAATCTGAGCATTGCAGCCGGCGAAAATGGCGCAATGGAGGCTATACTGACCTGGACCTGGCCGACAAAGAATGACCAAGGCGGAGACGTTGTCACCATCACCGGCGCCAACATTTACCGCGGCACATCGAGCTACTTCACAACCGATGAATCAACGCTGGTCGGCACACTCGACGATAGCAATGCCACTCCCGGAGGCGAGGGCCGATATGTAGATACCACCGTGCCCTCATCCGGCAAGTATTACTATAAAGTCATACCTTTCAACGCCGAGGGCGCATCAACCTCATCGACATCGGCAGTTCAATCCGCATATATCGGCATGGCCTCGAGCGTCGGCTTGCCAACCAATGTAACAGCATCGGCAGTAGAGGGCAACGTCAAGCAGATTGCTCTTACCTGGGATGCCCCGACGGCTACAGAGGGCTATTTCAACCCCGACGATGTTGCCTACAAAATTACGCGCAGCAAAGACAAAGCCACGGCAGAAACCCTCGAAACCGCATGGACGGGCACTCAGCCATATATCGACGAAATCGACGGCCTCGGATCATACGTTTATACGGTCTATTCCGTCTTCAACGGATCAACAGCATATAGCGGCACCCAGTCAAATGCCGTAATCACCGGCGGAACTGCCACTCTGCCTTATGAGAATTCGTTCAATACAAGCAACGACCTTGCCCTCTGGACACTCTTCCACGGCACCGACGCTGACCGCGACTGGTCAGTCTCGTCGTCGGCTCTGAACTACTGGGGCGGTACGACAGCCGACGCCTGGGCGGTAACACCCCTTTTCACTCTTGAAGCGGGAAAGGCCTATAAGGTGACGTTCACTGCGAGAGTCAATAAGACGACCTCTCCGAAAAACCTTGCCGTATGTGTTGGCACCCAGGCCTCTGCAGAAGCAATGACAACCGAAATTTTCTCAGAGACAATCTCCTCAAGCTCCGCAACGACAAAGACCACGACTTTCAGCATCGAGACCTCTGGCGATTACTGCTTCGGCTTCCACTGCTTCGGCCCGAGCGACTACAACGACCTCTATGTCGACGACCTGAAAATCGAGGCAACCGAAACGGCTCCGTTAGGCGTCAGTGAGGCTAAGGCCGAAGCAGCGCCAGAGGGCGCCCCGGAGGTTGTGCTTTCATGGACCAACCCGACGAAGACCAACGCCGGCACCGACCTCACCGCGATTGACCGCGTCGTCATCTCCTCGGGCTCGACCGAAGTGAAGGTGATTGAAAACGCCGTCCCCGGCGCTGAAGAGACCGAAACGCTCCCGGTCGATGCCGCAGGCGAGTACTCCTTTGCCATCACTGCATATCTCAATGACAACGCATCGGAAACCGTTGAGGTCACCTCGGGCTGGGTAGGCGCCGACACTCCCAAAGCACCCGAAAGCGTCACCGTCGCCTTTGACGAAAACGGCGCGCGCATCATCGAGTTCACACCCGTCAGCGAGGGCATTCACGGCGGCTATGTCGACCTTGCTTCGCTCCTCTATGAAATCAAGCGCAACGACGTCGTTCTGATCTCGGAACAGGCCGAGAGTCCCTACGTCGACAGCGAGGAAATCACCGAACTTGGCCGCTACACCTACGCCGTTGCCGCCCGCAGCGGCGAAACCCTCAGCGACTTCACCGCTGCCGACCCCGTCACCCTCGGCGATGCTCTCGACCTGCCCTACACACCCGACTTCAACACACCGGATGATTTTGACCTTTGGACTCTCAACGGCTGGGAATTCTCCAAAACATATCCGCAGTCAGACAAATACACCATCAACACCGGTAAGGAGAACATCTATCTGTTCACCCCTCCGCTAAACATGAAGAAAGGCACCTGCCAAATCTCATTTAAGGCTACCTGCTACAACGCTAATCACACAACCCGACTGTCAATCCGTTTGGCAACATCCGACGACGCCGAACAGATAGAGACAACCACCCAGATTGCCACCTGCGACGTAAGTTCAGTAAGCTATCCTGACGAGAGTACGTATTCATTCGATGTGCCTGAAACCGGCAACTACTATATTGCCATAGCTGACATACAGGAAAATACGTGGGGCACATACATTCAGAGCTTCAAAGTCGAGCAGACGCTGGTCAGCACGGGCATCGACGCCGTTGAGGGCTCCGGGGCCGAGGCCGACGTGCGCTTCTTCGACCTGCAGGGCCGCGCCGTTGCCCACCCCCGCTCCGGGCAGCTGCTGATAAAGTCGGTCAACGGCCACGCATCTAAAATCCGCTTCTAATCCATATTCAAACAACACCATGAGCAAATACGCCTCATTAGCGACACTTACCCTCGGGCTGCTGGCATCGCTGCCGGCAATGGCCCGGGTGGCATATCAGCCGGCAAAAGCCCCCTCGGAGGCCCGCGCAACGGTCACCCGCATGGCCGCACCCGCGCCCGAACGCAACGGCGCCCTGAGCGCCGACTTCTCGATTGCGAGCGGCACGGCGCTGACCCCGGTGCTGACCATAAACTTCGACGATTCTCAGACCCACGGATGGACTCTTCAGAACGATAATGACGTTGTCTGGAGCATCAAGAAGACCACGGGCAACAAAGACTTCTCGGCCATTGATCCCGCCGACGCCGGCTCGCTCCACGTTGAAGGCCCCTATCAGGTCTACAAGCGCGCAATCAGCTCGGCGACATCGCCCGAAATCGAAGTGGCTCCGAAATCAACGCTGACATTCTACGTCGGCTTCTCGCTCAACTTCGAGGACAACAGCAGCCTTACGCTCTATGCCGTCGACGGCGACGAGGAGACCGTTCTTTGGACCAGCGCCGACGAAAAGGGCGAGAAGCCATGGGCATGGCGCAAAATCAGCGTCGGACTCGACGCCTTCGGCGGTAAAACCGTCAGACTCCGCTTTACCTACGGTCCCGGGTCCGCCGACTCGTTCGGCACCGGCGGCTATAGTGGCGACTACTTCATCGACGGCCTGAGCGTCAACGCGCCTCAGACCGTTGAGAGCGTCAGCGTCATGACCGGCGAAAGCATCTCCCTGCTCGACCTCTCGGAGGGCGCAACCTCCTGGAGTTGGGAAATGCCCGGCGCAACCCCAGCGACCTCGACCGACCGGAACCCGACCATCTTCTACACCGCCGACGGGACCTACGACATCACTCTTACCGTCAGCGATGACGAAGGCAATAAAGCCTCGAAGACGCGCACGAGTTTCGCCACGGTGACCGGCACCGCCCCGCAGGCCCGCATCATACCGCCGGCAACGTTCCGCAACTCCGCCAACCGCCTCCCTTTGGTTGCCCCGCAGGTCCCGGTAACATTCATTGACGGCTCTACAGGCTTCCCGACCAAACACATCTGGACTTTCACCGGAGTCGAGGCCGACCCCGAAGCCGTCTACATCAGTGAAGACGAGAATCCCTCGGTCGGCTACGCCTACCTCCACAAGCAGGCCGTCGGCCTCGAAGTCGAGAACGCACATGGCAAGTCGGCCGACCTCTGCGAAGTCAGCGTTGAATATAGCGCCGTGGCCACCAACATGCGCCCCGACGACCGCGCCACGGTCAAAGACATGGAGGACTGGGGCGTCTTTCCCGGCAGCAACACCCGGAAAATCACGGCCTACGCCGAGCGCTTCAGCAAGCCCTCGCGCCCGCTGATGATCGACGGTGCCTACGTCTTCTTCGACCGCGCCGAGGCTACTGAGGTGATCGACCAGATTGCGAATGTCTGTGTGCGCCTGTGCAAGAGCGATAACGGCGTGCCCGGCGAAGAGCTCGACTTCATGTGCTGGAGCGTCTTTGAGCTCGACCTTCCGACCGACGGCCTGATGGTCGGCACGGCTTTCCCCTTCACCGCATGCCCGATTGTCGACGACGAATTCTTCATCGTTGTCGACGGCCTGCCCGAGTTCAGCGACGGATGCTGCGTCAGCTTCTCCATGGCCGAATTCCGCTCCGAGGGCAACACGGCAATGATGAAAAAAGAGGGAAAATGGATGGAAGTACCCGAATATTTCGGTGCCAACGGCCACACGTCGTTCATGATTTATCCCTCGGTCAACCACTCCGTGATGAACATTCTCAGCGGCCTGACCGACGGCACGGTCGAGGTCGGTGCCGCCCCCGGCGAGTTCGAGATTGAGCTCTTTTCCTACATGGGCTACCAAACCCCGCAGACCGATGCCGACTGGCTGACGATGACATCCACTCCCAACGACATGACCGTTGACCGGCTCAAATTCGCTTTCGAGGCCCTGCCTGCCGGCATGACCGAACGCAGCGCAACCGTGACGCTCACCGACGGCGCCTCGCAGCTGAGCTTCGCCGTTCACCAAAGCGGCACGAGCCGGATTGACCGCCTCCCCGCCGCCGACACCGCCGCCGCTCCCGAGGTCTACGACCTCCTCGGTCGCCGTCTGCTCCGCCCCGTCCGCGGCATCAACATCATCAACGGCAAAAAAACCACCGTCAGATAACGGATTTTGCGCAAAGGAAATTTTTGCGTACCTTTGCGAGTACCTTAGATTTGCAGCGGCAAACCGAAATTGAAATAGAATCGATAAATTTGCAG
>CAZKOF010000082.1:0-5396 GCA_964554335.1 uncultured Bacteroides sp. | reverse complement strand
AAGATACAAATTATTTTTCTAATTTACAAGCATTTAATTTATAGAAGTCCCCTTGAGTTATATTCAACAATGAGTCTTCTAAATATGGTCGACAATAACTAACACACGCGCAAAGGTACTACAATTATCCGAAAAAATAATTCTAATGACTGAACATTACAAAAGGGCGATCAGGTAAAGAATCACGTCTCCGGCGACATTGCCCTGACAGCGTTAAGCACGGCAAGTATCATCACGCCTACATCGGCAAAGATAGCGAGCCATATGTTGACGAAGCCGAACGCACCGAGAATGAGGCATACCCCCCTTGATACCCAATGTCATGATGATGTTTTCCCAAACGATTTTCAAGCACTTGCGCGATATGCGTACAGCCTTGCCGATTTTCAGCGGGTCATCGTCCATGAGCACCACATCGGCGGCTTCGATTGCGGCGTCGCTTCCCATCGTGCCCATCGCTATACCGATGTCGGCACGCGAGAGTACGGGGCGTCGTTTATGCTGTCGCCGACAAACGCAACCTTGTCATCGTCTTTGGAGTCTGCGAGTATGCGTTCAAGCTGCAACACCTTATCGGCCGGGAGGAGTTCACTATAAACCTTGTCTATGCCAAGGTTGGCGGCAGTTTGTTCCGCTACCGCACGTGCATCTCCGCTCAGCATGACGGTTTGCGCCACGCCCGACCTTTGAAGATCGGAAATAGCTTGTCCCGACGTAGGTTTCACAACATCTCCAAGAACGATGTGCCCGACATATCTGCCGTCAACGGCGAGATGAACAATCGTGCCGGCCGTCTTGCAATGACAAGGCGCAAGACCCATATCCCGCATCAGTTTTTCATTGCCTGCGGCAACTGTCTTACCGTCAATAACGGCGGTAATGCCCTTGCCGCCGATTTCTTTCACATCGCTCATGCGGCTGCGGTCAATCGTGTGACCGTAGGCCTGTTGCAGCGATTTTGCAATCGGGTGGGAAGATGATGACTCCACTATCGCCGCATATTCAAGCAGTTGCGTCTTGCGGCAGGCTATATCCCGGTCGTGGTCGTCGTGATAGGCGTTGACCTCAAACACTCCTTTTGTCAGCGTACCCGTTTTGTCGAACACCACGGTTTTCACCTTCGATAGCGTTTCAAGTATGTTGGCACCTTTCACGAGCACACCCTCGCGGCTTGCACCGCCGATTCCCGCGAAGAACGAAAGCGGGATGCTGACAACCAACGCACATGGGCAACTTATGACGAGGAACACCAGCGCGCGGTAAACCCACGTTTCAAACGTGGCGAAGCTCACTGGCGCATCGTTAAACAAAATCAGGAACAACGGGGGCAGCAGAGCCAGCGCCAACGCCCCGCAGCACACGGCGGGAGTGTAAACGCGGGCGAACTTTGCAATGAAATTCTCCGACTTCGACTTGCGCGAAGCCGAATCCTCAACCAACTCAAGAATCTTGGAGACGGTAGAGTCGCCGAATTCTTTGGTCGTGCGGATTTTCAGCACTCCCGATATATTGATGCTGCCGCTTATTACCTCATCGCCGCTACCGACCTCGCGAGGAAGCGACTCGCCGGTCAGTGCGGAGGTGTTGAGCGAGGACACGCCGGAAACTACACGTCCGTCAATCGGCACGCGTTCTCCGGGTTGGACGATGATTATCTGACCGACCTCGACATCTTCCGGGTCGACCTTCTCAATCTTGCCGTCACGTTCAATATTGGCATAGTCCGGGCGTATATCCATCAGGGCCGCGATGTTGCGGCGGCTTTTGCCGACGGCGTAGCTTTGGAAGAATTCGCCGACTTGATAGAACAACATCACGGCGATTGCCTCCAGATAGTCGCCGCTCTTCTCATAAATTGCGAGAGCAAAGGCACCGACCGTAGCTACGGCCATAAGGAAATTCTCATCAAACACCCTGCCGTGGATGATTCCGAGCCATGCCGTTCTCAGTATGTCATAACCGATTATCAGATACACGACAAGATAGAGCGCAAAGCGCATCCATCCGCTAACATCTATAAACAACAACCCCGCAGTCATCACCGTGGCGATAATGATGCGAGAAAGCATGTTGCGTTGTTTTATGTTCATTGTCAGAGGATTTCAAAATCGGGTTCAACTTTCTTCGCCACTTTGAGCACCTCGGCCATCACGGCATCCCGATCGGCGTCATCCTCGAAAGAGACTTTCATTCTCTGAGTCATGAAAGATATTGACAGATTCTTCACTCCATTGACTTTCTTTGCTGCATCTTCCACGAGGTTCGCGCAGTTTGCGCAGTCAACCTCAATTTTAAATGTCTTGTTCATGTTCTTATAACAATGTGGTTTTACGGCAGCAAAGTTTCCAACAACTTTCTGCAACCTGTTTGCAAAGAAAAGTCCGTAACTTCGCGACATGGAATTCATATACTCACTCATAAACATGCTGGCCGAGATGGCTCCTTATCTGCTGCTCGGCTTCCTGATTGCCGGGGTATTGTATGCCTTCGTTCCCGGACAGTTCTACCGCAATCATCTATCGCGCCCGGGCGCATGGGCGGTCATTAAAGCGGCCCTGATCGGTGTGCCCCTGCCGCTATGCTCTTGCGGCGTCTTGCCGACGGCGGTGTCACTGCGCCGCAACGGAGCCTCACGCGGCGCGTCGACCTCATTTCTCATCGCTACGCCGCAGACAGGCGTTGACTCCATTGCCGCGACCTATTCGCTGCTGGGCCCGGCGTTCGCAATTATCCGTCCCGTTGCCGCCCTGGTGACGGCTTTTGTCGGCGGCATGCTCGTCAACCGCGAAGACAAAGCGTGTGATACCGGCTGCGACACGGCAGTCGACACTATCGACGCACCCGCATCCGACAGTTTTGCCGGCAAAATCAAAGACGCGCTGCGCTACGGCTTTGTAGAAATGATACAGAACATCGGCAAATGGCTGATAATAGGTCTGGTGATAGCTGCCGCAATCACGGTTTTCATTCCCGACGGATTCTTCACGTTCTTTGCCGACTATCCGCTATTGTCAATGATTGCCGTAGTCATCGTTGCCGTGCCGATGTATGTCTGCTCGACCGGCTCCATACCCATTGCTCTCTCGCTGATGCTCAAAGGACTGAGCCCCGGAGCGGCATTCGTATTGCTTATGGCCGGACCGGCTGCCAACTTCGCCTCAATCATCATCGTCGGCAAATCGCTCGGCAAGAAAGTCGCCGCAATCTATCTTGCCACGATAGTCATAGGAGCGATAGCTATCGGAATGTGTATTGACTATCTCATGCCCCGCGATTGGTTCACGATGCCTCTCGTTGCCGGGCATACGCATTGCCATCTTGACGTGGGCCTTTTCCCGGGCATTTGTTCCGTAACGCTCATCTTGCTACTCATCAACGCACTAATCAGAAAATACTTACCAACCAAATCAGAAAAAATGGGAAACGGACAAACTATCATCGTAAAAGGCATGACCTGCGGCCACTGCAAAGCCATGGTCGAGAAAAATCTCGCAAAACTCCCCGGCGTAGAGTCTGTCACGGTTGACCTCGCCTCCGGTGAGACCACGATTAACGGCAATCCTGACGCCGTCGCCGTCAAAGAGGTCATCGAAGACCTCGGCTTCTCAATCGCGTAACCGTCGCATCCGACTATTGAATGCGGGAGCTTTTCTTTCAACCGGAATTGCTCCCGCACTCTTTGCCGGCTTTTGCGGTCACAAACCTTTTCACCATTTCATCTGTTGTACTTATACTTTTGAACAACTAAAAAAGCAGACATATTGTATGGACAAGAAAAGACTGACCGCCGAGAACGGGCGCCCGATCGCCGACAACCAAAATGTTCAGACCGCAGGGCCCCGGGGGCCGCAAACCGTACAGGACCCATGGTACCTCGAAAAAATCGCTCACTTCGATCGAGAGGTCATTCCCGAACGACGCATGCACGCTAAAGGGTCAGGTGCGTTCGGCCGATTTACGGTGACCAACGACATCACGGAATTCACCCGCGCCTCAATCTTCGCCGAAGTCGGAAAACAGACCCCGTGCCTTGTCCGCTTCTCAACCGTGGCCGGCGAACGCGGAGCTGCCGATGCCGAGCGCGACATACGCGGTTTTGCAATTAAATTCTATACTGACGAAGGAAACTGGGACCTTGTCGGCAACAACACCCCGGTGTTCTTTATGCGCGACCCGCTGAAATTTCCCGACCTGAACCACGCTATCAAGCGCGACCCGCGCACCGGTATGCGCAATCCCACGGCCAACTGGGACTTCTGGACGCTGCTGCCCGAAGCACTCCATCAGGTGACCATCACCATGTCGCCCCGAGGCATTCCGGCCTCGTTCCGCCACATGCACGGCTTCGGCAGCCACACATATAGCTTCATCAACAAAGAGAACAAGCGCACTTGGGTGAAATTCCATTTCATATCGATGCAGGGAATAAAAAATCTCACCGACAAGGAGGCCGAAGCCATAATCGCAAAAGACCGCGAGTCGCACCAGCGCGATCTTTTCGAGGCCATTGAACGCGGCGACTTCCCAAAGTGGACGCTGAAAGTGCAGCTGATGACCGAAGACGAAGCCGGGAAATATCATATCAACCCCTTTGACCTCACCAAAGTCTGGTATCACAAAGACTTCCCCTTACGCGACGTAGGCATTCTCGAGCTTAACCGCAACCCCGAGAATTTCTTTGCCGAAATCGAACAGGCGGCGTTCAACCCCGCCAATATCGTTGACGGCATCGGCTTTTCGCCCGACAAGATGCTTCAGGGCAGACTCTTCTCCTACGGCGACGCCCAGCGCTACCGCCTCGGCGTCAACAATAACCTTATCCCCGTCAACCGTCCCAAATGTCCATTCCACTCCTACCACCGCGACGGCCAAATGCGCACCGACGACAACCTCGGAGCAACCATCGCATATGAGCCCAATAGCTACGGCGAATGGCACGACACCCCCTCGCGCAAAGAGCCGCCCATGCAGCTGCAAGGCGAGGTATTCAACTACGACGAGCGCGAACTTGACGACGACTACTATACCCAGCCCGGAAAACTCTGGCGCCTGATGAGCGCCGCCGACAAGAAGGCCACGTGCGACAACACGGCCGCACAAATGAAAGGCATTCCGCTCTTTATCAAGCAGCGCCACGTCAGAGCCTGCCATAACGCTGACGCCGAATATGGCAAGATGCTCGCCGATGCCCTGGCGATTGACCTCGCCGAAGCGCTGACCGCCGAAGACCCCGCACATCCCTGCTGGGACAAACGCAACCCGACCTGCTGAGAACCCCCACCCTGACGCCTCTACCGACTATGACGCGTTGATGTCAATGAACATCGACGCGCCATTGTCTGTTAACCTGTAACTTTCATTGAATTTACGTCATATATTGGGCGGTTGGCAATTTT
>CAZKOF010000081.1:0-5397 GCA_964554335.1 uncultured Bacteroides sp. | reverse complement strand
AAGGTCTTTCAGCTTGAAACGCCTATAACTGTGCGTTTCTATTTGGATTCTTCAATATAACAAAAAGCCTGAAAAAAAGTTTCAAAAAAATTTGGTCAGTTCATAAAAACTGTCTAACTTTGCATCGCTTTTAAGAACAAGCCGCGGGGTGTAGCTCAGCCCGGTTAGAGTACGCGTCTGGGGGGCGTGTGGTCGCAAGTTCGAATCTTGTCACCCCGACTAAAACTTAAAAGCCCCAAGCGCCGATAGTCATCCGAATATCGGCGCTTATTCTTTCCCCACCCACACGCCGCACCCTGCTGATAAATTTATGTTGATTTTGTTTGGAAAGAGTAAAAATTTGCGTAACTTTGCAGCCGATTTTACTCAACACACATTTATAACCAATGCACGTTTCACATATTCCCTGGCGCAAGAAACTCCTTTATTTTCTTCCGCTCGTATTATTTTTTTTTCGTGATTGCATGTCCCGGCGCAAACGCTCAGAGAATTGCTCTGAAAACCAATTCCTTGGAGTACTTTATCCTGTCGCCCAACCTCACTTTTGAAGCCCGATTAAGCCGGGTGCTTTCTTTGCAGGTCGGCCTTGCGGCCAATCCGATAAACAAGCCTATCGGAGGGTTCAAAATGACCAATTTCCGAGTGGAACCCGAGCTACGCTATTGGTTCAACCGCCCGATGGCACGCCATTTCATGGCAGTCAGCGTTACCGCCGGAGCCTATTCACTGCAAATCAAGGACCGCTATCTGCTCGGCGATGTTGTTGCCGCCGGCATCAGCTACGGCTATGCACTCGTTTTGTCTGACCATTGGAATATGGAGGCTGAAATCGGCATCGGCCTCGGCACATTTCGCGGTTATAACTTTAAAGGCAAAGACAACAAACCGGAGGACTTCAATTTCCGCCACACCATGCCGGTTCCGATCCGCTGCGGTCTATCATTCGGATATGTTTTCAAATAATTAAGGAGCGCTAACCATGACACTCAAGAAATTAGTTCTTTCACTGGCTCTGACGGCGCTCGGCGTTCCGGCGCTTCAGGCCCGCACAATCAACATTCACGGCAAGGTTACGCTTCAGGGGTCCGGAGAGCCGGCTTCGGGTGTGACCATCTTTAATGCTGACACCAACCGTTTCCTCGGAATGACGGGCGACGAAGGCCTGTTCATTATCACGACAGACTCGGAGGGGACATTGCTCTTTTCCGGTATGTCGTGTCAGGAATACCGCGAGGAGATTAACGGTCGTCTGGAAATTAACGTTGCCGTTATACCTGCCGCCATTGAAATTCAGGAAGTCATTGTAACGGCAAAGGGCAACAACAATGCTCTGATTACAGAACCGACCGATCTTGACGTCGAGGGCAATTTCATCAAACTCAAAACCAAGGTCAAGATTCCCGCAAAAATGTTCAGTTCAAGCGACAGAATGATTGTGCAACCCGCAATCTACAACGTGACCACACGCCATCTGTCGTTTATCACTCCTGTAGTTTTCGACGGTCGGCGATACGCCTCGACCCAGAAACGCATGTATGACTATGACACATCGCTCGACCCGCTGACCCCCTATCAGCAAATCAAGCAAACCGGACGCAATGCGGAAAACACAATCTATCTGATTGACTCGCTCTATATCGAAAATCCGAAGGATGACTTCATGTGTGTCATAATGTCGTCGCTCGAAAACTATAACCGGATTGTCTATACCGACACGTTCGAAATTGCACGAGGCACGGTCAACCCCCTTCGTTTCTTGAACTATAGCCTCGACCCTATGGCAATGAACGAGGATAGTTTCCGACCGACTCCCGAGGTTGAGTTGCGCGACACTGACGGCGAGATGCACCTCGTCTTCCCGGTCGGCAAGTCAGATCTCGATCTCTCGTTGGGGAACAATGCCGAGGAGATGGGCGCCCTGCTAAACGAAATCAAGACGATCGAGAATGCGCCGGACATGACCCTCAAGAGCTTTAAGATTTTCGGTTCTTCATCGCCCGAAGGCCGCTATGAAAGTAACCTCAAGCTCGCCGGCGCGCGAATGAAGTCGGCAATGGCCACAGTGCTTGGCTCCATTGACTCGTCGCTTAAACGGAATGCCGAACTGTCATCCGAGGCCGAGGTCGCATCCTGGGATGATGTCGTGACTATGTTGCGCGCCGACAGTCTGATGAATGAAGCCGATAAGGTTCAGGAGGTCATTGACCGTTATGCCGGTGCCGACGCCCGCTCGCAGGCAATGACGCGCCTCCCTTTTTATCGCCCGATGCTGACGGAAACATACCTTCCCCGCCTGCGTAGGGTAAGCTACAAGATTGTGTCGTCACAATATCGCCCGCTGACCGACGCGGAAATCGCTGAGCTCTATGTCAGCAACCCCTCGGAGTTGAGTAAATATCAATTCTACCGCTATTACACCTCCCATAAGGGAGAAGAAGCCGAACAGGCCATGCGCCGGGCGCTGGAAACCTACCCGGACTTTGTTGTCGCAGCCACCGACCTTTCGTACAACATGCTGAAACGTAAGGAAAATCCCATTAAAATACTGGAGCCGTTTTTTGCTGATAAGACGCCCCGGCAATGGGAGAAACTCCCCGTCTCCACCCGCTATAACATGGGCATTGCCTGCATGGGCGAAATGCGTTACTCCCTGGCAGACTCCATTATCGCAACGGTTCCCGACTCCGAACATGCCCACAAAGCTAAAATCTACTGTTCAGCCCTTAATGGCCGTTACCGCGACGTCATGCAGGAAATCTGCGAGGACTCTCCGCTCAACGAAGTTCTCCTGCTGCTTGCAGTTAAAGACAACCATAGCGCATGGAACAGAGCCCAGAAGCTGGGCAACACGGCTATTGAGGAGTATGTCAAAGCCGTAGCGGCAAACCGTCTTGACGACTATCTGACGGCAATCACCCATCTGGAAAACGCTTTCAGGCTCGACCCGTCGCTGAAAGAAGTGGCTAAAGTCGACGGCGACCTCGTTGACCTGCTTGAGGAAGAGGACCTTCTCGGCGATGAAAAATCTGATAACACCGAAATTGAGAATAACAATGAATAATATTATGCGCACACTGTTCGCCCTGCTGATAATTCTCGGTGTTTCCGCATCGGCTAGTGCAAAAAAAAGCTCATACAATCTGACCGGACGCGAATCGTCAGGCTTCAATGCCCTAAACCACGTTCTGCAGAAACCCCTGGACAATGACACCTTCCCCGAAACCGACAAGGGATTCGACAAACATATTTTCATCGGAGCAGGCGGCGGCGTCTCGGTCATAGGCGATGCTTTCAGCGGAAAAATCAAGCCCGGAGGCCGTCTCGGCGGCCAGATCGGCACCTGGTTCACGCCCTTACACGGAATCAGACTCGGAGCCGACGCGGGCCTGCATTCAATCCACGAATGGACCGACCGCACATGGTTCGGCGCCCTGCGGGCAGAATATCTGCTGAACCTCAGCGCCCTGCTGCGCGGCTACGACCCGACCCGCAAGTTTGAACTGATTGGCGCAGTCGGGCTCGAATATCAGCGCATCCGCCAAAACGGACTCTGGAGCAACAACATCGGCATCGGCATGTCGATGCAGGCCCGCTTCAACGTCGCGCCGTCGTTCTTCCTCTTCGTAGAGCCCCGCCTCGCAATGATGTCCGGACGCGACCGACAATATGACTACCCCCCATAGCTGGCATCGTTTCAGAGCCGACGTTTCGCTCAACGTCGGTCTTGGCTACAGAATCCTCCAGGGACGCTACCGCCGCATGGGCTCCACCGTGTTCTCACAGATAAATGACGACAACCTCTACTTCGGGGCAGATGCCGGAGTCTGGGTCTTCCCTCGCAATAGCTTCAAGCCCAATAATCCCATTGCAGGAGCCTATGTCGGAAAGATGGTTTCATCGACATCCGGCTTTCAGGCAACCATTGCCTTTGCTCAGCACCGCGGCAACAACGGCGACCCCCACAAATATCTCGCCATAGGATCGCTCGATTATGTCCTGAACCTTGACAATGCGTTCGGAGGCTATCGTCCTGATCAGGTTTTCCAGATGTTGATGAACGTCGGCGTAAGCGGCGGATATGTCCCCGACGCCGGCAACAGAGTGATTTCTCCCGGTCTGAGCCTCGGTCTGACCGGCATGTTCCGCCTATCGCCCAACTGGGGAATATACATCCACCCCCAACTCTACGCCTTCAAACGCAAATTCGCCCAGGCTCTCGGCAGCAACCATTCGCCCATGACCGCCATTGATCTTGGCGTGCGCTACACTCTCGGCGACTTCAGCCGCCTGCACTCACGCAGTTACGAAGAATATGCCTCGGCCAAACATTGGTTCATAACCGCAGGCGGAGGTTTTGACTACCGTCTGCGCGACAACTTCGGCAACGGAGGCAACGCCTACGTAGGCTTCGGGAAACGTTTCACTCCGATTTCAAGCTGGCGACTCACGCTCGGCGGCGACGTATTCCCCAAGATGCCGTTCGCAGTCGCGCTGACCGCTCACGCCGATTACATGTCGAGCATAACAACCGCCATGATGGGCTATGACCCCGACCGCCTGTTTGACCTACAGATGACCCTCGGTGTTTTTGCCGGCATTGCCGACTACGAAGCGTCAATCACGAAAACATACGGCCTCAGCGGTGGACTCCAGGCAAACTTCCGCCTCAACTCACATCTTGACCTCTACATTGAACCGCAATTCCTTGCCGTCAACGCGCCGTTTAAATACGGAGCCCGCCATTGGGTTCCCGAAATGCGCGCAAATATTGGCCTGCGCTACAAACTCGGGACACCCGTCGGAGGCCGCGGCCACATTTCCGATACCCCTTACGGCGACCACCGCAATTTCGCCGGCATCAGCGGCGGCATCTCGGTATTCAGCGGCAGCATCTCAGCCAAAAGCGTCAACATCACCGGAATGTTTGACATCGCCGTTGGACGCTGGTTCACAATGATTTCCGGTGCACGCGCCGTATATGCCAACGACTGGATAAACCGCGACAACAAGCTCCACTATATCGGATCAGTCCATGCCGACTACCTGATGAACCTCACCTCGCTGCTCGACCGCAGCGCCGACCGCCGTTTTCACATCATCGGAGCCGTCGGCGTCGGCATCGGTTTCAGCAAAGAAGCGAACAAAGCATCAGGCATCATGACCTACGGCGGTGTCCAGTTCCGCTACAATCTGCCCTACAACATCGACGTCCACATCGAACCGGGCGCCAACTTCTGGGCCAACCGCGTAATCCCCAATCCGACCTCAAAACATCGCTTCGAAATGTCCGGTCGCCTCGCCGCAGGCCTCTCTTTCCGCTTCTAACCCCGCCGCCCCACTAAAAGAGGCTGTGTCAAAATTCATGGCACGCCCTCTTTGCATAACCTGCTGAAAAAC
>CAZKOF010000080.1:0-5462 GCA_964554335.1 uncultured Bacteroides sp. | reverse complement strand
ACGACTATCTTAGGGATATGCTTCTTAATGCCAAATTTTGATGCGGTTGCCCTGCGAGTAGTACCGGCGGCTTTGCGGCCCTTACCGGACGTATTTGTCAAAAACGCCGTCCTTCCAAAGCCCTCGGTTCGGGTCGTTGGAAATGAAGTTGATGCGTCCTTCGAGCCAGATACGCAGGGCTTCAACGTGGCTATCGAAGCGGCGATACTTCTCGCGGTCGAGGCCCTGAAGATTGGCCGAGGGGCGCAACATGGCGGCATAGGAATCGAAATCAGCCCAAAATTGCGCCGCACCGTTTTTGGTGAATTCGGCCCAAAGCTCGTCGAAGCGCGTACGGAACTGCTCGGTGTTGCATAGCTTATAGAAAAATATGCCGGCATTGCCGTCGTCGGTAGTGGAGCCCACGCTATTATTGTTGCCGAACAGGGGATTCTCGTAGCTCTCACCGGTCTGTACTCCCCAGTAGTTGTCGGAGCCGTTATAATATGTCGGCTGATAGCCGAAAGCCCAGTCAAAGTCCCAGCAAGGACCGAAGTACCACTTACCCCCCTCGGTTTTATATACATATACACTCTTGGGGTGGTCAAGTTCCTGGTTGCAGCAGAAGTTGAAGACCATAACATAGCGCACCAACGACTCCAGGTCACACTGTTCGAAAATCGCCTCTGCATTACCCTCTCTGACAACTTCCATGAAGCGGTCGAAGTCGGCTTTCCATTTTGCAACCCAGGCAATGCTGTCGGCGGCCACGGTCGGGGCGTCGGGGTCTTTGATCTTGACGGGGAAGAAGCATCCCGACCCGTCGCCGTAGAGTTCCGATGCGAAGAAGATATCGTCTTCTGTGCATATGACCTCGCCGGTGACGTGGTCGCGCCCAACGTTGTTGTTATCGAGCTCGAGCATGATGGAGTTGGGCTCGTCGGCGGCTTGGATATCGACCGAGCCGTTGTTGAACCCGACTTTTTCGGTGAGCATGTATGAGCCTTTGTAGTAACCGTTGAAATAGACGTCGACGGGCTGAGCATGGTGAATCCATGGCATGCCGATGACGTCGCCGAACTTGAATGCGGCGAAGTTGCGCATCATCGACTCATCTATATAGTTTGCGAGGAGCACGAAGTTCTTAGCCTTCTTCGGAAGCAGCATGCGCTGCTTCTCGGTGAACTTCAGTCGATAGGGTTTCTTATCGTAACTCCAGGTGGAGTTTCCGCGGCCGCGCACCTTGACGGGCATCTCGAAATCGTCCTGCCGCCCGCGGCCCTCGAAATAGAGCGTTGCGTCGAGATATTCCTTTTTGGAATACACCTCATAGAGGTAGGGATCTTCGGTCACTATGCGCAGCACGGCAACATTCGGCCCGATGTTGAAGTAGTCCATCTGCGAGCCATAGGCCTTTGTTTCCGAGCCGTCTGCGCCATTGATAATCATGGTGCCGGTAGTATCGTCAAAAGTGATGTCGAGCACCTCCTCGGTCATGTCGAAAGCGCGATAGTCGCTGCCTTCGGGATAATAGATATGGAGCCAGGGGTCTTGAGCGGAGGCCGTCAGCGCGGCGGCGGGAAGCAGCAGCGCGAAGATTTTTTGCAAAAGAGTCATGGCTTAAATTACGATTTTCAGGGTTATGTTATTGACGTTAAGGAGATAGACGCCCGGCGTCAGGGAGGACACGCTGATATTGACGCGGCCGGCATCATTGGCCGTTGCCGAGGCACGGAGGCGGCCGGCGGCATCATATAGCATGGCGGAGTCGCCGGCATCAATGCCGCCCACGGTTAGAATGCCGCCTGAGATTGCAAATGTCAAGGTCGGGCAGTCTGACGTGATTTCGCCGATTGCATCCTGCCCGGCGATGGTCCATTCGCGATATACTCCCGACGAGCGCGAGCCGTCGGCGGCGATAAACAGGTTGGCGGGAATAGCGAGCACATATTCTCCCGGAGCGGTCGCCCCGATGCCGGAAAACGAGTAGCCCGTTTCGGTCGCGAAGCCTGCCAAAGCCGCAGGGTCGACCGAGAGGAAAATCTCGCCGCCGCAGGTTACCTTGATCGGCGCCGTGGACTCGGGGTTTACGCGGGCATTGCGCGAGGCGGCAATGATAATGCTGACCTCATCGAGCGACTCGACGGTTCCGGCGCGGGGGCGCACCGTCAAGTCGAATTTGGAGGTCAACACGTCTTTTTTGTCGCCCGAGTAGACTTCATTATCGGCGAAGTCATAGTGTTCAAAGTTGAATTTCGCAACCTCCTCGGGAGCATATTCAATAGTAATGTCGCTATTGGAGAGGCGCACATAGCCGAAGCTCATCGACATTGACAACGATCCGTCGAGCGTCGCGATGCGGTGAGGCTCGGCTCCGGCCTTGACGGGGGTAATTCGGATAGCGTTGTATTCGTCGGTTGCAGGATTGGAGGTGTCGCCCTCGGGCGTGCCGTAGAAAAGGTTCATCTCTGCACACGCCGCCGAACTCGAATTTAACGAGGCGAGGTTGACAAAGAGAATATAGCGCGCCGTCGAGGCCTTTTCGAGGCGGGCATATTTTTCGGTGATGTCGCCGGTCCACGAGCCTGTGAGCGTCGGGGTTCCGAGCGCAGTGATGATGTCGTAGGCCGTAGTCGCCGGCGTGGAGCTCATATCCGTGTCGCTTACATAGATATAATATGACGTACACGCCTGGTTGGGCGTTGACTGGCGCGGCAGGTAAGCCAGCCCTGTGAACTCCGAGCGGTCGTCGCCGCGGTCAATCTGCACCCAGTGGGGGTGGGAGCGTTCGGGGGAGCCGGCGGCGGCATGATAGTTAGAGTGCCAGCAGGTATAGGTGCTGCCGTCGTGAATGCCGTCAAGTCCGGTGATGTCCGTGCCCTCGGCGTCGCAAATCGACGACGAAGCCCAGCTCCAGCCGTCGCGTTTCAGGTTATATGCCGAAGCCGTCGAGGCTGCGCCAAGTAGCATGGCGGTGGCAATTATTACGTATTTTTTCATCGCAGGGTGATTACTTTTTAATTGGAAGGGATCGTGCCGCGCTCATATTTCAGGCGCGGGTCATAGAGGCCATAGTTCTGCGCCGGGTCTCCGATAAATTCTATACGTTTCTTGACCCATAGGCGCAGCTGATTGATGGCTCCGAGATAAGATTGGTCAACAACGTCGGCGAACTCCGAATCGACCGGTTCGGCGTAGCCCCATGATAGTTCCCAGACCGTATGGTTGCGCGCGGCGCTCGGCTCCAAAGCCTTTGCATAAGCCTCAAAATCGGCCCAGAAAGCGTCGAGATTGGACGAGAATTCGTCCCATACGCGCTTGTATTCAGCCATGAACTCGGGGTTGTCTTGAATAATAGAGAGGAAGAACTCACCGCCGTTGCCGAGAGTGTAGTTGCCATTGACGGCGCCGGAGTTATTCTTGCCCGTTCCGAGCAAAAAGTTGCGGTAGCTCGGTTCATATGACGCCATCTGATAGGGCCAGAGCACGTAGTTGTTGCCGACCTTGACAAGCAGCTCGTAGCCGGTATAAAGCAGGTCAGTGCCGTTATAGTTAAAAAAGCCCCAGCCACCGGTTTCCGGCGATCCGAATTTCTCCTTCGCAATGGACATGGCCTCATTGAACATGCGATCCATCTCCTCTTTTGTGTAACCGTCGGCCGACTCCGCGCGATATGTCGGCGAATAGCCGAAAGCCCAGTCAAAGTCCCAACAGGGACCGAAAGTCCATTTTCCGCCACGGGTCTTATACATATATACGCTCTTGGGGTGGTTGAGCTCCTGATTGGCGGCCAGGTTGAACACGAGCAGATATTGCGCCAGGGTGGTATAGTCAATATAATCGGCAACGTTCGTGCCCGAAGCCACCGCCGCCTCCATTTCATAAAAATCCTTGCACCAGCCCTCGAACCACTCCATAGCCATCTCTTTGTCCTCGGGAAGATCGGGGTCTTTGTGCATCAGCGGAAGTTTGAAAATCGGGGTCTGTACCTTGTAGTCCTCATCATAGCTCACGTCGAGCTGGAACATACACGACTCAGCCTCTTGGGCCGCGGACATGTTGACCGAGCCGTTGTTAATGCCGACCTTTTCGATGAGCATGTAGGAGCCTTTATATATTTCGTTGAAATAGACATCGACCGGAGTTGCATGAAGAGGGAAGGGCATTCCGGCATACTGCGTTGCCAGGGCAGCCACCTCGTTGCGCATGAACGACATGTCGATATAATTGGCCAGCAGGACATAGTTTTTTGCTTTGCGGTAACCGCAGAGCTTTGTCTTCACGGGGAGTTTTAGGCGGTAAGCCTTCTTCGGCATGTTCCACGTCGAGTTGCCGCGGCCGCGCACTTTGACATCGCCCGTGAAATCATCATAGACTCCGCGGCCGTCAATCGTGAGCGTAGCGTCGAGGTAGGTCTCCTTGTCGGGCACCTCGGTATATGAGGGAGTAGTCGTGTTTATGCGGAACTCAGGCACATCGGGGCCCACCGTCCAGTGCGAAATGCCGGGCAAGCCGAAAATTTTGACCGACGATTTGCCGTCGGCATGATGACGCACTTTCATGCGCTGATATCCGTCGGCAGAGCGCGTGGTGAACGAGATGCTGTCGACCATCGAATAGGGATAAGAATCGAAACGGCCCAAGATTTTGGTAACCTCGTCCCAATACTCCTTGCCGGTGACAGGGTCGACGTAGCTGACAACCTTTTCGGTCACCTCATCCTTTTCAGTCTGATAGATATGGATAAATTTTTCCTGGGCGATTGCAGAAGACGCTACGGAACCCGGAAGAATAAACAACAGACATCGAGCGAGTGTTTTCATAGCGCTCACAGAGAAATTTTAAGGGTTAGCGCTCCGCAGCGCACAATGTAGATACCCGCAGGCACTCCTGCGGTCGACAGAGTGGCAACCGAGCCATCCGACTCGCCGCGCGCCTGCATTATTCCGCGCAGGTCATAGAGCAGAATCGCATCCGGTCCCGCAACCGAGATTTCGTCCGGGGTGATGGTGACGGTTTTGGCGGGAGCCTCGACCTCGGTCAGCGACGCCGACTCATGAGTGCCGTCATAGAGTCCGGGGGCCGCAACCGACTCATAAGTGAACGACGAAAGGTCGTCGACAGGGTATT
The DNA here is from genome assembly GCA_964554335.1 of uncultured Bacteroides sp. Lineage (GTDB taxonomy): Bacteria > Bacteroidota > Bacteroidia > Bacteroidales > Muribaculaceae > UBA3263. The sequence goes on along the minus strand of CAZKOF010000080.1, from coordinate 353 downwards.
CGACGGTAATCTCGGGGTGAACGAGAAATATTGCGTTTCCGGCAAATTTAATAACAAGCTCAGGGTCAAGCCGCAAACGCTCGGTAACGCCGTCGGCGCGGTCAATTCTCACAACGTTGAAGGTGCTCACGGCATCATCGGCCGCAACGGGCAAGGGCGCCGCAATGGCGGAAAGTGCAAGAATCAGGCTCCCGAAATGTTTCTTCATGATAATGAGGTGGTAGATGAATGATCAGATTTCGCGCCAAAGTTACGAAAAAATCCCGTAGTATGCAAACGCGGGCGCCCGACAGACTCCGATGCAGAGTCAAGTGGCAAGTGCAACAAAGTTAAGCAATTCTTTTGAAAAATTC
>CAZKOF010000079.1:0-5656 GCA_964554335.1 uncultured Bacteroides sp. | reverse complement strand
TGCTTTTGGGGTTCTGCATTACGCGCTGATAAACCAATTAATAGAACCTGCCTTAACTGATATAGCGTTTTGCGGTTTGGGACATAGCGTAAGCGAACCAAACGAGCATTATGATTTGGAACTTCCATTCTGAGAGCATATATAAAGACCGTTCTAAAACAAGAACGATGCTATACCTATTGTGTTTGGGACAACATCTGCGTCGTCCGTTTTTCATTCTTCATTTTTTTGTGTAACTTTGCATTGATGAAAAAGTGGATTATCGGAATGATGATTGCGCTGACGGGATGCGCGGCGGCCAAGCCCCCGAGCGTCCCGGCAGACCTGACGCAGGGGAGCGTCGAGCGTCTGGTCGGCGACGCCGCGGCCAACGGCACCCTCGGCGACCTGCTGCGCCGGGGCGAGATGACCCTGCTTGACACCGACGAGCCCCGCATGGCTGAAATATTGCGCGCGGCTCTGAAAACCGGCAAGCTCTCAGAATCGGAAACCGCCACGGCGGAATGGATGCTCCACGACGTCTGCGAGCGCAACGCCCCCGGAACCATTGCCGCCGACTTCCGATTCGCAACCCCCGAAGCGTCAGAAAACCGCTTGCACACGTTCCGCCCCGGCGAACCGCTGTTGCTTCTGCTCTATGACCCGGACTGCCGCCACTGCCGCGATGTCATCGCCGAGCTCTCCGATATTGAAGGTCTCCCGACAGTGCTTGCCGTCTGCATCGAAGCCTCGCCCAAGCGCTGGGAGCAGAGCCGCGACGCCCTGCCCCAAAAGTGGATAAAGGCCTATGACCGCTCAGACATTCTCGGCGAAGATCTCTACGTTATCCGCACTCTGCCATCGATTTATCTGCTTGACGGCGACCGCCGCGTAGTGCTTAAAAATCCCCGGCCTGAAGCGTTGAAACAATGACCACTCCCGAAATTGTCAACCTGACACTCATTGTCGGCACCGCAGGCTTCGCTGCCTATGGCGCATGGAAAGGGTGCATCCGCCAGCTCGGCTCGGTCGCGGCTTTTCTGATTGGCTTCTTCGGCTCGAAAATCTTTGCTCCCACGATTGCCGACCGGTTGCAGCTCCCGCTAATGGCCTGCTATGCCGTGGTCTTCGCCCTCTGCTTCGTACTGGTAATGATGATAGCAAAGGTTCTCCACCTGACCGTCAAGATGCTCCTGCTCGGACCCGTTGACCGCATGCTCGGCGCGCTGATCGGCGCCGCGAAATGGTTGCTTCTAACTTCTTTGCTCATACAAGTGTTCATAATGTGTGCACCCGAAACCACGGCGTTCTCGGCCCCGTTCTCAATATGGGTCGGGAGCTTTGCCGGACGCCTTTTCGGACTCGCCCAATCATATATCAACTGATATGGAAAACGACGAACTCTCAAATATCAAGTCAGACTCCGACGACTATAAATATGGCTTTTTCTCGCACGACATCGCGACGGAAATCATTCCCGCAGGCCTGTCGGAAGAGGTTGTGCGACTGATTTCACGAAAAAAAGGTGAGCCCCAATGGCTTCTCGACTTCCGCCTGAAGGCCTTTCGCCACTGGCAGAAGCTGACCCCGCCGACATGGGCCCACCTCGAAATTCCTCCGATCGATTTCCAGGCAATAAGCTATTATGCCGCGCCCGAGCAGAAAGAGGGTCCCAAGAGCCTCGACGAAGTCGATCCCGAAATTCTCAAGACCTTCGACCGCCTGGGCATTCCGCTCAATGAGCAGAAACTGCTATCGGGAATGGCCGTTGACGCCGTAATGGACTCCGTGTCGGTCAAGACCACCCACCGGGCCAAACTCGCCGAAACGGGCATCATTTTCTGCTCATTCTCCGAAGCGGTCAGGGAGCACCCCGACCTCGTGCGCAAATATCTCGGCTCAGTCGTGAGCTACGCCGACAATTTCTATGCTGCCCTGAACTCGGCGGTCTTCTCCGACGGCTCGTTCGTCTACATTCCCAAAGGCGTGCGATGCCCCATGGAGCTGAGCACCTACTTCCGCATCAACGCCGCCGGCACCGGTCAGTTCGAGCGCACCCTCATCGTTGCCGACGACGACGCCTATGTCAGCTACCTCGAAGGCTGTACCGCACCACGCCGCGACGAAAACCAGCTCCATGCCGCCATAGTCGAAATAATATGCGAAGATCGCGCCGAAGTCAAATACTCAACCGTCCAGAACTGGTATGCCGGCGACCGCGAAGGTCGCGGCGGTGTCTATAACTTCGTGACCAAGCGCGGCCTCTGTCGCGGCACAAAGTCAAAAATTTCATGGACCCAGGTCGAGACCGGCTCGGCGATAACATGGAAATACCCCTCGTGTGTGCTTCAGGGCGATGGCTCCGTCGGCGAATTCTACAGCGTTGCCGTCACACGCCACCGCCAGCAGGCCGACACCGGCACCAAGATGATACACCTCGGAAGCAACACACGCTCGACCATTGTCAGCAAAGGCATCTCCGCAGGGTTCAGCCAGAACTCCTATCGCGGTCAGGTCAGCGTTGCCGCCAATGCCGAAGGCTGCCGCAACCACACCCAATGCGACTCGCTGCTGCTATCGCCGACATGCGGAGCCCATACTTTCCCGGTCATCGACGTCAAGAACCCGACCGCCATCGTTGAACACGAAGCGACAACCTCAAAAATATCGGCCAACCAACTCTTCTACTGCAACCAGCGCGGAATTCCGACCGAAGAAGCCGTCGGGCTGATTGTCAACGGCTACGCCAAAGAGGTCATGGCCAAACTCCCCATGGAGTTCGCCGTCGAAGCCCAGAAACTCCTTGCCCTGACCCTCGAAGGCGCCGTCGGCTGACTTTGAATTTACGGGAATTCTCGCTAACTTTGCCCTGATTTTCAATCGCACAGTAGAAGATAGCATGGAGAGTCTGTTTTACGTCCTTATGCGCGGAATAGCAATCGGCGTGCTGATTTCCGCCCCGATGGGGCCAATCGGCATGCTCGTGATTCAGCGCACCCTCGACAAGGGGCGCTGGCCGGCGTTTTTCACCGGCATAGGGGCCTCCATCAGCGACATGCTCTACTGCATCCTGACCGGCGCCGGCATCGCGTTCATAACTGACTTCATCGCCTCCCAGCAACTCCTGCTACAACTTCTCGGCTCCATCGCCATTGCAATTTTCGGCATCTACCTCTTCCGCAAGAACCCGACCCGCCAGTTGCGGCGCAAGGGTGTACCCGAGGCCAACACCTATTGGAAAGACATCGTCACCGGCTTTTTGCTGACGGTCAGCAATCCGTTGATTCTCTTTTTTATCATCGGCTTGTTTGCCCGTTTCAACTTCCTCCTCCCCGAGTTCCGCTACTATCACTATGTTGCCGGCTACCTCTGCATCGCCGCCGGAGCCCTCAGCTGGTGGTTTTTCGTCACCTTCCTGGTCGACAAGATGCGCTCCCACTTCAACGTGCGTTCTCTCTACCTGGTCAACCGCATCATCGGCTCGATACTCATTATCTTCGCCCTGATCGGCTCGGTAACGGCATTTATCTAACACCCGCCGTTACCCGACATCAAAGTTTTTTCAGTAATTCTGGAAGAATCTTATAACCCTTTACAGATAGGAGGTTTGAAAGAATGGCAGAAACTTGGGTAACGAATTGGCAACCGTGCCTATTTCTGCGCTTTGTTGTGAGTTGCGTAACTTGGTTTCTCATCTTGTCGCAAAGATAATACTTTTTTCTCATAGTTAACAATACGAATAGAAATAATCGTGTAAGTTCATTCTTGATTCGATCAGATTCATATCTTGCTATAATTTCCATTAATTAATCTGACTGACAGACCTATTATCTCGCAAAAAGTTACTAACTTTGCATTAGTTTAGGAATAGTTATATTTATGAGCGACATCTTAACGAAAGAACAGCGACATCTTTGTATGTCAAATGTAAAAAGCAAGAATACGAAACCCGAGATTTTGGTACGTAAATTCTTGTTTTCACACGGATATCGCTATAGGGTAAATAGAAAAGACTTACCCGGCAAACCGGACATTGTCCTTCCCAAATATAAGACAGTCGTATTCATAAACGGGTGCTTTTGGCATGGACATAAGAATTGCAAATATGCTACAATCCCGGAGTCTAACCACGACTTTTGGCTAACCAAAATTACTGGAAACGTAGAACGCGACAAACTCACGCGTGAAAAGCTGACTTCAATGGGATGGCGCGTTATTGACATCTGGCAGTGCCAACTCAAAGCAAAAGCGAAGGAGACGACATTAAACAACCTTATTACGATTTTTAGCAATGAATAATGATAGATTGACCTTTACATTGATGGATATGGGCTACAAAAAAGCAGGACCAGTCCAAATCTACGATCAGCGTACATGCTACGAGGATGGGAATATTATACCTTTCTCTGTGCAATTGGCAATCGTAACCCATGCTTTAATGTTGCAGGGCAAACGACATGGGAATATTTATCAAGCCAAGTGTTCCGAACTGGTTGAAGCATGGACTACTTCACTGGATGCGGCAAAAACGAGATTGGATTCATCCATTGTATCAGAACCGAGTGCTTTACAATATTCGTTATTTCAAGATGTATTCAAGGCTCCGTTTCCAGGTCCTGAAAATCCAAAATTTACATTCATAGATCTTTTTGCCGGCATTGGCGGATTTAGAATGGCATTACAGAATTTGGGCGGCCAGTGCGTCTTTTCATCGGAATGGGATGCACAAGCTCAAAAAACATACTATGCCAACTATGGAGAAGTGCCTTTTGGCGATATAACTTCGGAATATACCAAACAATATATTCCGGATGGATTCGATATATTGTGTGCCGGATTCCCGTGTCAAGCGTTTTCACTCGCAGGAAAACGACTGGGGTTTGAAGAAACAAGAGGTACATTATTCTTTGATGTCGCAGAGATTTTACGTCGCAAGCAACCCAAAGCGTTCTTTTTGGAGAATGTAAAGGGATTGGCAATTCATGACAAAGGGAAAACCTTAAAGACGATTCTTAATACATTGAATGAAGTTGGTTATATTGTCCCGGAGCCAAAGATTGTGAATGCAATGTATTTCGGTGTTCCTCAGCATAGGGAGCGTATCTATATTGTTGGTTTTCGGAAGGATCTCGGAATCAAGAAGGAGGACTTTAAATACCCGGAACAAAAGGAAATAACCAACCACTTTATTGACATCCGAGAGAAAGAACCGGTTCCATCTAAATATTATCTTTCTACAACATATGTAAACACCCTCATTGCCCACAAAGAGCGGCACGCCAGCAAGGGAAATGGGTTCGGATACGAGATTATCCCCGACGACGGAGTCGCAAATGCTATTGTTGTAGGTGGAATGGGTCGTGAAAGAAATATAGTCATTGACACCCGTCAAACCGACCTCACTCCCACAACCCGTATTAAGGGAGAATACAATACGGATGGTTGGCGACGCATGACCCCTCGTGAATGGGGCGCATTACAAGGCTATCCCGTTTATAGTAACGGGGACGCCCCTGTATTTCAAATACCTGTAGCTGATGCCTCTGCATACAAGCAGTTTGGCAATTCAGTAGCTGTTCCGGCTATTCAAGCAACTGCATTACAAATACTAAATGTTTTATCTCATTAGTGTCCACTAAAAAATCACAATAGCTCTTTGAAATAGTTGATATTCAAT
>CAZKOF010000078.1:0-5868 GCA_964554335.1 uncultured Bacteroides sp. | reverse complement strand
ATCGGCTGGGATATTACGTAATTTCAATGAAAGTGATAGATTAATAGAACCTACCATAAAAATAACGCGTAAATCACACAATTTCACAATCAATAAAATCATCTTTTTCATGAAAAAGTTTCTACTCTTATTCTTGATTACCCTATTAGGGTATTCAGTTAATGCAGAACAAATTACCATTACGCCGACAGATACAAGCTACAGTGATGACATCATTTCGATGACTACGGCAAAGAACTCTGGGAGCACAGCACCTGCCTATAATACTACCGCCAAAGACGTTCGCGTTTACGCCAAAGGATCAGTGACAATTACAGCTACAACAGGTGTCACCATTAATATAATTGTATTCAACATCTCAACACAAGGCTTAAATCGTTTAGCTCCGATTACAGCTTCCGCCGGCACTGTTGCGACACAAGCATCCGGGGATAACACAGTAACATGGACCGGTTCAGAATCGTCTGTTACATTTACAGTAGGAGACAAAGCAGATTATGGTTCAGACGGCAACACAAAATCAGGACAACTCTGCTTCGACAGTATCGTTATTGACTACACAAGCCAAGTCTCGGACACAAGAGAAGCTGTCGAACTTTCGTTCCCTGATAGCAACTACTCTGCAACCTTAGGAACTGCATTTGAATCACCCGTGCTTACCGTTACTCCTGAGGCCGCTCGTTCTGAAGTCAAATTTGCAACATCAAACGAGAACGTTGCTACAGTAAACAATAGTGGTAACGTTACCCTTATTGCAAACGGTGATGTCGTGATTACAGCGTCGATATCTGATAGCGAAACTTACAAAAATGCAAAGGCAGAGTACACTCTGAATGTTATTGACCCGAACGCTATCTCAGTAACTTTGGACCCGGCATTCTTTAACTATACGACAAACTCATATGGAGCTGCTGCGCAAACTGATAATTATGGTGTAGCATACTCTACCGTTTATTATTACAACGATGGCAACATGCAATATAATACAAGTAATGATAACGGTAAAGGCAGTGGCATAACTGTAACAAGCAATAGTTCTGATTACATAATCAAATCCATTGACATAAAGATGACCACTGTTTCTACAACAGAACTTGGATTGAATGTTTACGCATCAGACACCGCTTTCGACACGCTGGAAAAAAACACCGCTCCTACTATTCCGTCATCTGCAACTAAACTTAATAACACTATTATTCAGGCATCAACAACAATCGAGATCAATGCTAAAGCGTTTGCTCTCATTCCGAGCAAAAAGGGTGTTATTGCCGTACAGAAAGTTACGGTTTATTATGCGCTCGACACAACCCTCGGGAAGGAGAAGGTAGAGGTGACGTTTGATGGCGGGGACATGACCGAAGAATTTGAGGCTAACAAAACAGTGCAGGGTCGTATTGCCTCGGCTGACGTTGAGGGTCTGACTTTCAGCTACTCTTCGAGCGACGCTGACGTGGCCACTGTTGACGACAACGGTATGCTTACCCTCGTCGGCGCAGGCTCTACTGTCATCACCGCAACGGTTGATGACGAATCCTACACAGGTCAGGCATCGTACACTCTGACAGTTACAGGCGTATATAAGAACTTCAACGAAATTATTGCAAGCGCTAAGGCAGACGAAAGCATCAAGGTTAAGTTCCCGATGACCGTTGGCTACGTTAACGGCAAATACGTGTTCGTTGCAGACAATCAAGGCGGATATATGCTAATCTACGGCAGCACCACATATGCAGCCGGCGATGTTATCCCCGCAGGTATGACCGCAACCTACACGATTTATAGTGGTCTGCCCGAACTGAAACCATCCACGGCTCCCGCAACAACTGAGAAGGGCGAGTATGTTATTGAGACCGTAGCTGCCTCGGAGGTTATGTCCCAGCCACTGAACAAGATTGTCAAGGTCGTGGACGTAAACTTTGCAGACGCCACTCCCGCTGACAAACAGAACTTCACGGGCACGGTTGATGAGACCTCGCTTACGTTCTATAATCAGATGACTCTCACCTCGGTTGAAGCCGGCACTTATGACGTCACTTTGATTGTCAGCACCTATACTTATGGCGCAACCGAGATACAGACACCCAACCAGCTGCAGCCGATTGAGTATGCCGCAGTTCCGTCGGCACCGAAAGTTATGATCGGCGACACAGAGATTGACACCAACACCGGCTATGAGCTGCAGGGTCATGACGTCGTTGTTTATCTGACGGCTCAGGAGGGTGCTACGATATGGTATAAGTTCACAGCCGTGAACACCGACCAAAACGAGGCCGCAACCATGTCCGAAGATGGCTTCAGCGAGTATCCCTCAGAGGGCATCACCATAGGCCAACTCGGCACCCTTGAATACTACAGCGAACTCAATGGCCGCACCAGCGAAATCGCTTCGCTGCAGTTCAAAGGCATCCCCACCGGCATCAATGAGATTGAGGCTCAGACGGGCGCCGGAACGGAATGGTTCGACCTGAGCGGACGTCGCGTTGCAGTTCCGTCGAAGGGCGGTATCTACATTAAAAAGACAGGCTCAGAAGTGAGCAAATATGCGTTCTGAAAAGAGCGCGTGTGATTTTAATTGTTATTGAAGGGCGCGGAGGTGTTTCGCAACACTTCCGCGCTCGCCGTTATTTTATGCCGCGGGCATTGAGGGCCCGCTGATAGCGGCGGGCGTTGGCGAGGTGGGTCGCATAGTCGGCGGCAAAGTTATGGGTGCCGGAAAAGTCTTCTTTGGCACACATGTAGATATATCCGTGGGGCCGGGCGTCGAGAATGGCGTCGATTGTCCGTGCCGCCGGAATGCGGATAGGACCCGGCGGGAGTCCGGCAAAGCGGTAGGTATTGTAGGGCGAGTTGACTTTGAGGTGCTCGCCGCGGATGCGCCGGAGCGAGAAGTCGCCGAGGGCGAACTTGACCGTCGGGTCGGCCTGGAGCTTCATTCCGCGGTTGATGCGGTTGATGTAGAGCCGGCCGACCACGCCGCGCTCGTCGCGGTTGTTGGTCTCCTCCTCGGCTATGGATGCCACGGTTGCGACCTCGACGGGAGAAAGCCCGAGAGCCGCGGCCTTTTGACGCCGCTCGGGCGACCAAAAGGCATTGCGCACTTCGAGGAGACGGGCGGCGGTTTCGGTTGCCGGAGTGGTCCAGTAGAACTCATACGTGTCGGGGAGGAATGCAGCGGGAAACTGCTCATGCCCTCTGAATCCGGCCGCGGGGAGCACGGAGTCGAGGGCGGCAAGGAAGTCGCCGGCCGAGAAGTCCATCCGGCGGGCAATGCGCTCGGCGAGTTGCGGAAGGGTGCGGACGTTGTTGAACGTCAGGCGCACGGGGGTCTGACGGTGGCGCACGAGGCGGCGGGCAATGTCTTTTGCCGTGGTTCCCGGGTCAATGCGATAGGCGCCGTAGATGTGCAAAGTGTCGTCGGCAACGGAGTTGCACAGGCGCGCAACGCGGCCGCCGACGCGACTGCCGAGCGAGGAGCGCAGAGAGTCGGCAAGCTCGGCACGCGATGATGAGCGGGGGATGTAGACCCAGACGGGCGTCTCGCCCTCGAAGGGCGTGGCAACGTATTCCCAGACGGCGAGGGCGCCGATTGCGAGGAGCAGCATTACGCCGACAACGGAGCCGATAATGAGTTTCAGTTTCTTGGTCATATAAAAAATCGGGGCGCACTTTCTGCGCCCCGAAAAAATTATTATCGTGAATGTTTAAATCAGAGGACTCCTGCGAGGGCGGCGTTGGTTTTGCGAACAGCTTCGGCGCTCTTTGCGAAGAGAGCTTTTTCTTCGTCGTTGAGGTCGAATTCAACAACCTTTTCAATACCGTTTTTGCCGAGGATACAGGGCACACCGATGCAGATGTCGCTCTGGCCATATTCGCCTTCGAGATATGCGGAGCAGGAGATCATGCGCTTGGTGTCGTGGATAACGGCATCGACAACACTCGCTGCGGCAGCACCGGGAGCATACCATGCGGAGGTTCCGAGCAGGCCGGTCAGGGTAGCGCCGCCAACCATCGTGTCGGCAGCAACCTTGCTGAGGGTTTCTGCGGGTATAAGGGTCGACACGGGGATGCCGCGGTGGGCGGCATAGCGGGTCAGGGGAATCATGGTGGTGTCGCCGTGGCCACCGATAACGATGCCTTCGATTTCAGCGGGGTTGGCTTCGAGAGCTTTCGAGAGGAAGTACTGGAAGCGGGCGCTGTCGAGGGCGCCTCCCATGCCGATGATGCGGTTCTTAGGCAGGCCGCTGGTCTTGTGAATGAGGTAGGTCATCGTGTCCATCGGGTTGGAAACACAGAGAATAACGGCGTTAGGCGAATGGGCGAAAACCTGGTCGGTAACGCTCTTGACGATGCCGGCGTTAACGCCGATGAGCTCCTCGCGGGTCATGCCGGGCTTGCGGGGAATGCCGGAAGTGATGACAACCATGTCGCTGCCGGCGGTAGCGGCGTAGTCGTTGGTCACACCTTTTGCGCGGGTCTGAACACCGAGGATGTTGGCGGTCTGCATGATATCCATCACCTTGCCTTCGGAAAGGCCTTCCTTGATGTCGATGAGAACAACTTCATCGGCAATGCCACACGTAATGAGGACATTGGCACAGGTTGCGCCTACGTTTCCAGCGCCTACGACTGTTACTTTAGACATATCTTATTTAATGTTTTGGTTAGTAATTAATTTTTGGTTGCAACAAAGGTACGCAAAAGAATGGGTATGTTGAACGCGCTTAACAAAGTTTAACTCCCGAAAATAGCCTCGGGCGTGAAATTAGGCGTAAATTCGCGAACGTTTAAACCAACACGAATGTTTATGTTTTCAGGAATAGTAGAAGAACCCGCAAAAGTTATCGCCGTCAGCGAAAAGGACGGCAACGTAGAACTCCGCATAGAGAGCAGCTTCGCCGGGGAGCTGAAAATCGACCAGTCGGTCGCCCATAACGGTGTATGCCTGACCGTGACGTCGGTCAATCCCTCCGACAACACCTACACGGTGACCGCCGTAGAGGAGACGCTGCGACGCTCAAACCTCGGGTTGTTGAAGCCGGGCGACCGCGTGAACCTCGAGCGCTCGATGATGATGAACGGCCGGTTGGACGGCCACATTGTCCAGGGCCACGTCGACTGCACGGCGCGCTGCACGGCAATCAAACATCTCGACGGCTCGGTCGAGCTGACGTTTGACTACATGGCCTCGCCCGAGCTTGAGCGCGAAGGCTACTTCACGGTCGAAAAAGGCTCGGTGACGGTCAACGGCGTGTCGCTGACCGTGTGCAACTCGCGCCGCAACGGCTTCGGCGTCGCAATCATTCCCTATACCCTGGAACACACCAACTTAGGCGACGTCGAAGAGGGCACTATAGTGAACCTCGAATTCGATATCATCGGCAAGTACGTTGCACGGCTCAACTCGCTGAACAACGGCGACAAAGGCCTTTGATAACATATTCGGCGTCGGTCGACACGAAACCGTCGGGAAGGCCGACGGCCGGAATAAACGTTGTTTCCAGACAATAAGTCGTGCGGCAGCGGGTGCAATAGAAGTGAACATGGCGTTCGGTAAGAGCGCAGGCGTGGTCGCGATGACAGACGCAATACTTCTTGGACCCGCTGCCATCTTCAATTTCATGGAGCAGATGATGGTCGGCAAAAAGCGTCAACGTGCGGAAAATAGTTGATTTATCGACCGTTGCCAGGTCATTCTCGAGTTCAGTGAGGCTGAACGTATTCTCCCGGGCCTCGGCGGCACGATAAATCAGGTTGCGCACGGCCGTGGGTCTGACTCCGTGGTTTTCGAGTATTTTTTCGATTTCAGTTTTTTCCATATTCTTATGATTTTTGCAAGCCTAAACCGAAAAAACAGGTTGATAAATTTGA
>CAZKOF010000077.1:0-5970 GCA_964554335.1 uncultured Bacteroides sp. | reverse complement strand
AACAACTTTCCCCAATCCATCCCTCCTCCCTCAACCAACGCTTCGTTCTGTGCCCAATATAAAAAAGTGAAAAAACGACCCCCACCCCACCCCGCGTCAGCGGCAAACAGGCGCGTAGCGCCGCCGCCCATATGTAGCCTCGGGCAAAGACCGCGTGAGCGGTCGAAGCCCGGGGCTACATATGGTTATCGGCGCTCCGCGCCTCCCCGCCGCTGACGCGGCACTCTATCCTGTCTGTCTGCACTCCATGTCGGCGGCAGGGGGGGGTCAGAGGAGGGAGAGGTAGCGGGTGGCGGTGTCGGGGAGGACGGTGGCGATGGTGGCCGAGGGGTTGAGGCGGGCGAGGCGGATGGCGGCGGCGACGGCGGCGCCGGAGCTGATGCCGGCGAAGATGCCTTCGGTGCGGGTCAGCAGGGCACGGGTCTCGAGGGCTTCGGCGTCGGTGACGGTGAGAACTTGGTCTACGAGGTCGGGGTCGTAGTTCGCGGGGATGAAGCCTGCGCCGATGCCCTGTATCTTGTGGGGGCCGGGGGCGCCGCCGCTGATGACCGGGGAGCCTGCGGGCTCGACGGCGACGACGCGGAGGGCGGGGTTGTGGCGGCGCAGGCCGCGGGCCGTGCCGCTGAGGGTGCCTCCGGTGCCGACGCCGGCAACGAGGATGTCGACGTTGCCGCCGGAGTCGCGCCAGATTTCGGCGGCGGTCGTGGCCTCGTGGATTGCGGGGTTCGCGGGGTTGTCGAACTGGCCGAGGATTACGGCGCCGGGGATTTGGTTGCGGAGCTCTTCGGCGCGGGCAACGGCGCCGGCCATTTTTTCGGCCGCGGGGGTGAGGATGACTTCGGCGCCGAGGGCGGTCAGTGTTTTGCGGCGTTCTTCGCTCATGTTTTCAGGCATGACGAAGATTGCGCGGAGGCCTCGGGCGGCGGCAATCCATGCGAGTCCGACACCGGTGTTGCCGGAGGTCGGTTCGATGACGGTTGCTCCGGCGGGGAGGTTGGCGTCGTTGAGCATCGAGATGGCTGCGCGGTCTTTGACGGAGCCGCCGGGATTGAACATTTCGAGTTTCAGGAGCAGGCGTGCGTTCAGGCCTAAATGTGCGCAAAGGCGCGACGCCTCGAGCAGGGGCGTCTCGCCAATGGCTTCTTCGAGAGATTTGATAAGCATTATATGTCTTCTTCTATTGAAAATTCGTCGTCGGTTTCGGGAGCGTCAGGTTCGGGTTCGTCGGGGGCCTCGTCGGACTTTTCGGCCGTGGCTGCGCGCTTGAACTTGGGGGTTCGTGAGGGGCGCTTGCGGTTGGGGTTCTCGCGGATGGCCTCGAGGATTTTCTGTTCGAGTTCGTCGGCGAGTTCGGGGTTGTCGTCGATGACGAACTTGGCGGCGTCGCGGCCCTGGGCGAGCTTGCTGCCGTCATAGCTGAACCATGAGCCGGACTTTTGGATGATGTCGAAGTCGGTTGCCATGTCGAGGATTTCGCCGGAGCGGGAGATTCCTTTGCCGAACATGATGTCGAACTCGGCGCGTTTGAACGGGGGCGCAACCTTGTTTTTGACCACTTTGCATATGGCGGTGCGTCCGATGGGTTCGTCGCCGTCTTTGAGAGTTGTCGAGGGGCGGATTTCAACGCGCACGCTGGAGTAGAACTTCAGGGCGTTGCCTCCGGTAGTCGTTTCGGCGGGGCCGAACATGACGCCGATTTTTGCGCGGAGCTGGTTGATGAATATGCAGCATGTTTTTGTGCGCGAGATGGTGCCGGTCAGTTTGCGCATTGCCTGTGACATCAGCCGGGCCTGGAGGCCGACGTTCTTGTCGCCCATTTCGCCGTCGATTTCGCTCTTGGGGGTGAGGGCGGCTACGGAGTCGATTACGAGGACGTCGATAGCTGACGAGCGGATGAGCTGCTCGGCGATTTCGAGCGCCTGCTCGCCGTTGTCGGGCTGGGAGATGTAGAGAGAGTCGATGTCTACGCCGAGGGCTTTGGCGTAGTAGGGGTCGAAGGCGTGCTCGGCGTCGATGATTGCAGCGATGCCACCGGCTTTTTGGGCCTGGGCAATTGCGTGGATTGCAAGTGTGGTCTTGCCGGAGGATTCGGGACCGTAGATTTCGATCACGCGGCCACGCGGATATCCGCCAACGCCCAGGGCCAGGTTGAGGCCGATTGAGCCGGTTGGAATCACGTCTACTTTTTCAACCACTTCGTCGCCCATCTTCATGATGGCACCGCGGCCGTAGCTTTTTTCAATCTTGCCCATTGCTTGCTTGAGGGCTTCAAGCTTGGCTGCTTTGGGATCGGCAGCGGCTGCGGCGGGGGTGATTTTTTTTGCCATTTGGAAGTTAAAGATTAAAAGTTAAAAATGAAAAATGAAAAATTAAAAATTGTTTGATGGTGCAAAGGTAGGGGTTTGGGGGGAAATTTTTTTGCCCGGGGGGCTTAAATGTTGTTAAGGAGGGTGAAATCTGCGGTCAGCAGGGCGTCGGCGCCGGCGGTGAGGGCTGCAGGGTCATCGCTGAGGGCGGCTATGCGCTGCTCAACGCCTTTTGAGCGGGCCATCGATATGATATCGGCAATCTCGTCGGCGGGGGCGTCGAGGACGAAGAAATCGACGTCGAGGGGCGCCAGGGAGAGGATTTCGAAGAGGCTCGTGACGCGGCAGCCTATGACGGCGTGGGGGCCGAGGATTTCACGGGCTTTGGAGGCGGTGGTGTCGCCGGGAGTGAGGATTACGCCGTGGATGCGCGTTTCTTTCTGCAGGTCGGCGCTTCCGGGGATGGTCACTATTGCGCGGGCTTCGCGGCAGGGGGCGATGATGTCGTCGAGCGTCGAGGGGTCGCAATGGTGAATCCATGCGGCGCCGGCGGCGAGGGCTGCGGTGACCTGGGCGGGGGTGCGGGTAATTATCTGGAGCATAATTATTGAATTAAGGTCCTTAAGGGCTTGAGTTACCTTAAGGACCTTAACGATTTTGTTCAGGGATTGGTTCAGGCGCTCTTCTTGTTGGTCAGATAGGCAACGGGAGCGGCGATGAAGATTGTCGACAGGGTGCCGACAATGACGCCGGTAATCATTGCGAATGTGAACGCGCGGATCGACTCTCCGCCGAGGACGAAGATGCAGAGGAGCACGAGCAGGGTAGACACGGAGGTCATCACGGTTCGGCCGAGGGTTGAGTTAATCGAGCGGTTGATGAGGTCGAAGAACTTCTGCTTGGGGTAGAGGGAGATGTTTTCGCGTACGCGGTCGAAGACAACCACGGTGTCGTTGATCTGGTAACCGATAACGGTCAGGATTGCGGCGATGAAGGTCTGGTCGATCTCCATTGAGAACGGTACCCAGCCGTAGCACCAGCTATAGAGGCCGATAATCGTGAATGCCGTGAAAGCAACGGCGGCGAGGGCGCCGAGCGAGAAGGCGACGTTGCGGAAACGGATAAGGATGTAGAGGAACATTGCCAGCAGGGCGAGCGAGACGGCGATGTAGGCGTCTTCCTTCATGTCGTCGGCAACCGAGGGGCCAACCTTCTGGGAGGAGATGAGGCCGAATTCGGTGTTGGCGGTAGAGAATTGCTCGGGGCTGATTCCGTTCATTTCAGGCGCGAGGCCCTTGAAGAGGATGTCGACGATTTCGGCTTCGACTTCGGGGTTGCTGTCTTTGATCTTGTAGTTGGTCGAGACGCGAACCTGATTCTTGTTCTCGATGGTGATGACGCTGAGCGAAGCGCCGTCGAAGAGGGGTTCGAGGTCGGCCTGGATTTTCGATGCTTCAACGGGGTGGTCGAACTTCACGACGTAGTTGCGGCCGCCGGAGAAGTCGATGCCCTGGTTGAGGCTGCGGACAACGAGCGAGCAGATAATGGCAACGCAGACAACGCCAACGATTGAGAAGCTGATTTTGCGGGTGCTCAGGAAGTTGTAGTTGGTGTTGGAGAACATGTTGCGGCTCAGCTTGGTGTCGAAAGTGAGGCTTTGGAAAGCCTTTTTCTTCGCGCCCATGATGAAGACGAGGCGGGTCAGATAGACGGCGGTGAAGAACGAGCAGCAGAGGCCGATGATGAGGGTGGTTGCGAAGCCTTTGATGGGGCCGGTTCCGAAGAGGAGCAGGATGATGCCGGTGATAATCGACGTCAGGTTGGAGTCGAAGATTGCGGAGAAGGCGTTTGAGTAGCCGTCGGCAATGGCGGTGCGGGCGTTCTTGCCTGCGCGGAGTTCTTCTTTGGCGCGCTCGAAGATGAGCACGTTGGCGTCGACGGCCATGCCGAGGGCGAGGACGATACCGGCGATACCCGAGAGCGTCAGGACGGCCTGGAATGAGGCGAGGATGCCGAAGGTGAAGAAGATGTTGAGGATGAGGCCGAGGTTGGCGACCAGGCCGGGGATTACGCCATACATCGCCATCATGAAGATCATCAGCAGTACGAGGGCGACGATGAACGAAATCACGCCGCTGCGGATAGCTGCGGCGCCGAGGCTCGGGCCGACAACCATGTCGGAGATGATGCTCACGCGGGCGGTCATCTTGCCGGACTTGAGCACGTTGGCAAGGTCTTGGGCTTCCTGAACGGTGAAGTCGCCGGTGATTTCGGAGGAGCCCCCTTCGATGACGGTGTTGATTACGGGGTAGGAGTAGACAATATCGTCGAGGACGATAGCGACGGGCTTGCCTACGTTCGCGCGGGTAACTGCGGCCCACTGGCGGGCGCCTTCGGGGTTCATGCGCATGTTGACGGTCTGGCCGCGCATCTGGTCGAAGTCGGTCGAGGCGTCGACGATGTTGTCGCCGTTCATGCGGGGACGTTGTTCGTGGGTCTCGGGGTCGATGTCGGTGCGGAGGGCAACGAGCGAGTAGATGTCTTTCTGTCCGCCGACCGTTTCAGCGTCGAGGGGTTTGTTGTTCCAGACGAGCTTGAGGTTGTTGGGGAGCGCGGCTTTCACTTCGGGGGCCGCGAATACTTCCATGACGGCAGCTTTGTCTTTGGCTTTTGCGTAGCCGATGACGGGTGAGTTGTATTGCGCCGGCATGAGGAACTGCGCGAGGGTGTCGTTGCGGAAGGAGTAGGCTTTGCGGAGGCCTTCGTTGAGGTCGCCGACGTTATACATTTCGTAGAACTCGAGGTTTGCGGAGCGCTGGAGGAGGTCGCGCACGCGCTCGTGTTCTTTAACGCCGGGGAGCTCGAGGAGAATCTGGCCCTGCTTGCCCTGAAGTACCTGAATGTTGGGCGAAACTACGCCGAAAGCGTCGATACGGTTGCGCAGCACGTTGGTTGCGGAGGTGTTGACGCGGTCCTGAGCTTCGGCTTTGAGTTTTTCAACGACTGCGCCGTAGTTGGTGCCGTCGTTGCCGACCACGTCGGGGAAGACTACCGAGAAGTCGACCTGCGGGTTATTGGCAGCTGCTTTGTATTGCTCGATGAATGCTTCAACGTATTCGGTTTCGGGAGCGGAGTAGGCAATGGAGTCGGTTGCCTGCACGGCGCGGCGGAGGGTCGTGCCGTTGGGGTCTGCGGCCATAGCTTTGATCATGTCGCCCATGTTGACCTGTAGGGTGACGTTCATGCCGCCTTTGAGGTCGAGTCCGAGGCCAACGCCCCAGCGTTGTACTTCGGCATAAGTGTAGCCCATGTAGACCGGCTCCAGTGCGATGGAGTCCATATAGTGCTTGTAGGCACCGGTGTAGGCGTCGGTGGTATCGTCCGCGCCCGCTACGGCCACGGCGTACTCTTTGCCTTGATTTTCAATCTGGTTACCTTTCCAGGTAAACGACAGATAGAACAGGCATATGAGCACAAGGAAGATGGCGATTACGCCCGCCACGATGCTTCCCAAAGAACCTTTGCTATTCATGTGTTGTAGTTAAATCTTGTATTAAAATTGGTTTATGATATAATTTCGGAATCGGGTATTTTACACCAAAATGCGCGCAAATATACGCATTTTTTTTAGATTACACAAAAATAAGGGACCTTAGGACAGAAA
>CAZKOF010000076.1:0-6526 GCA_964554335.1 uncultured Bacteroides sp. | reverse complement strand
AAAATTGCCAACCGCCCAATATATGACGTAAATTCAATGAAAGTTACAGATTAACAAAGTCATTGTCAAGGCAAACGTTCTAAATGTGCACATAGCTGAAATGTGATAATAATGCCTATAGCTTCCCTGATTCGGCCGGTGTGAATACAAAAGACGTGGGTCGCTCATTTCTGCTTATTCACTTCGTGAAGGCCCTGAGACTGCCTATTAGCCGTGATAAGCAGTCGATCAGCCCACGTTGTGATTATTATAGCCCGGTAACCTGCGGGTGCATCACTGCATCCGCAGGGTATCGTCAAATATAATCCAACCGGGCGTTTCTGACTGCACCATCTTCCGGCTAATTGAAAATTTCTCAGGTTTTCACAAAAGAAGATAGCGTTGAAAAAACGCCTTTTATGTATGTTGTGTGAATCAGACTCGCTTGTCTGGATTTCCGACGCAAAGATAATACTTTTTTTCGGAATTGCATTATTTTTCGTAACTTTGCAGTCAAATTTGACTGAAAAGATGAACACTGACACGTTTGATATGGTGGCCAAAACCTTCCAGGGACTGGAAGAGGTGCTAGCCGAAGAGTTGCGCCAACTCGGCGCCCTCAACGTCGAGCCCGGCCGACGAATGGTTTCCTTTCAGGGCGACAAGGCTCTGATGTATAAGGCCAACCTGCATTGCCGCACGGCTTTGCGTATATTAAAGCCTTTCTATAGATTCAAAGCCCACAATCCCGAACAACTCTATGACCACGTCAAGGAATATGACTGGTCGACCATGCTCAGCCCCGAAAAAACCTTTGCCATCGAAGTCACTGTCAACTCAGAGAAATTCACCAACTCACGCTTCGTCACCTATAAGGTCAAAGACGCCATTGTTGACCGATTTCGCGACCATGACGAGCAGGGACGCCGCCCGGGCGTGCGCCTGACCGACGCCGACGTGGTCATCAATGTCCACATCTCCGGCTCCGAAGTAATTCTCAGCCTTGACTCCTCGGGCACGAGCCTGCACCGCCGCGGCTGGCGCGAAGCACAGACCGACGCACCTATCAACGAAGTCCTCGCCGCCGGCATCATTCTTAAAAGCGGCTGGCGCGGCGACGCCCCGTTAGTTGACCCGATGTGCGGCTCCGGGACATTCTTGGTCGAAGCCGCACTCATCGCCGCGAACATCGCCCCCGGCATCTTCCGCAAGAGCTTTGCCTTTGAGCAGTGGCCCGACTTCGACCGCGAACTTTTTGAGAACCTCTATAACGACGATTCAGCCGAACGCGAAGTTACCTGCCCGATTATCGGAGCCGACATGTCGCCCAAAGCAATCGCCATTGCCAAACGCAACCTCAAGCGTGCCGGTGTCGCCAAATATGTTGAACTGCAACTAAAACCGCTCAGCGCCTGGGAAGAAGCTCCCGCAAATGGCGTGCTCATAACCAATCCCCCATATGGCGAGCGCCTGAAGCCCGAAGACCTCGAAGGCCTTTATCGACTGCTCGGCACGAAGCTCAAACACGTCTTCACGGGCTATCACGCCTGGGTAATCGGCTATCGCGACGAAACGATGGCTTGTATCGGCCTGACTCCTTCGTCACGCGACTCGCTGATAAACGGTTCGCTGCAATGTGAACTCCGCGAATATATTATTTTCGACGGTGACCGTAAGTCATTCAAACGCGGCGGAGGCAAGCTCGAAAGCGCACGCACAGACCGCCCCGTATTCAAAAGCCGACGCACTGACGACGGCACACGCCGTCCGATGAAAAAACGCTTCGACAAGAAAGATTCCGCTCCCACAGAGCCTGAACCCGACCCGGAAAACCCGTTGGCAAAGCGACGCAATCCGAAAGCGCTCGAGGCCATCATCAACCGCCGGCCCAAAATATCTCCACGCCGCAGTTGGCGCCGCAAAAACGACGAATAAGTTTTACATTTTTAACTTTTCATTTTTAACTTTTAACTTTTAATTTTCCCCATGACAGTCCTGCTCCTCGGCTCCGGAGGCCGCGAATGTGCCCTGGCCTGGAAAATCAGCCAAAGCCAACAATGTGAGAAACTCTTCATAGCCCCCGGCAATGGCGGCACCGGCACCTATGGCACCAATATTGACATGAAGCCTACGGATTTCCCGACCATTGAGCGGTTCTGTCGCGAAAATGGCGTGGAACTCATCGTTGTTGGCAACGAAGACCCCTTGGTCGCGGGCATCCGAGACCATTTTGCCGCAAATATGCCCGAAATGCTCCTCGTCGGTCCGGCCGCCGACGGAGCCGCCCTCGAGGGTAGCAAGGATTTTGCCAAGCAGTTCATGCAGCGCCATAACATACCGACGGCCGCCTATCGCTCATTCACCACCGCAACCGTCGACGACGGTTGCCGCTTCCTCGAAACCCTCTCGGCCCCCTACGTTCTCAAAGCCGACGGTCTCGCTGCCGGTAAGGGCGTGCTCATAATCAACGACCTCGACGAAGCCAAGTCCTCGCTGCGCGAAATGCTCGGCGGGATGTTCGGCTCCGCCAGCGCGACTGTCGTCATCGAGGAGTTTCTCAGCGGAATCGAATGCTCGGTTTTCGTGTTGACAGACGGCGCCGGAAGCTACCGCGTGCTCCCCGTTGCCAAAGACTACAAGCGCATCGGCGAAGGCGACACCGGTCTCAACACCGGCGGCATGGGCGCCGTCAGCCCCGTGCCCTTTGCCGACGAAACCTTCATGCGGAAAGTTGACGAACGCATCATAAAGCCCACGGTCAACGGTCTCATTGCCGACGGCATTGACTACCGCGGCTTCATCTTCCTCGGCCTCATCAACGTTGGCGGCGAGCCGATGGTGATTGAATATAACGTGCGCATGGGTGACCCCGAAACCGAAGCCGTGATGCCGCGCGTGGCCTCCGACTTGTTGCCACTGCTCGTTGCCGCGGCCAAAGGCGACCTCGGCAACCTCGAGCTCCGCGAAGACCCACGCACCTCAGTGACGGTCATGGCCGTCAGCGGAGGCTACCCCGGAAGCTACGACAAGGGTAAGCTGATTTCAGGACTCGAAAACGTTGACGGTTCACTCCTTTTCCACGCCGGGACCACCCTCACCCCCGACGGCCAACTCGTAACCTCGGGAGGCCGCGTGATTGCCGCAACAAGCTATGGCGACAACATCGCCGACGCCGCCGCTAAATCTTTCCGCGCGATTGAAACGATTGATTTCGACGGCAAATACTTCCGTCACGACATTGCCAGCGACCTCACCTGCTGATCCACACCCCAACAACACTATCAGCTCCGGAATCAAGAATATTATTCTCAGTCCGGGAGTCAGCGTGATTTTGGGACTCCTCGGCCTTGCAGCCATGCTACCGTCGGCATGGCTGGCAGCCTTGCTGAGCGTTCCGGTTTGCGGAGTGATGGTTTCAAACATCAAAGCCCGCACCCTGTTCCGCGGGCCGAACTTCCCGTTTGCGGCAGTCTTCCTCGCCCTTCAGGCCGCAACGGCGGCATCATGGCCCGGAACTGCGATGACACTATATATCGCCCTGGCGCTGACGCCACTTTTTCTCTGCTTCCAGCGTCCGAACGAGACCCGCACGTTCTTCCTGATTTTTCTCGGTTGCGGCCTCGGAGCCCTGTGGATGCGCGCATTCCTGCTTGCGGGCGCGGCACTGCTCATTGCGATACTTCTGCTCCGGGCCTTGTCGCCACGCGGCGTCGTCGCCGCCCTGCTCGGACTTCTGACTCCGCCGATAATTCTCAGCGGGTTCGGACTGCTCGACGTATTCACTCTGATCGAGGACTACTCCATGCCGCTGATTTTAAGCATCTCGCCGGAGTGGATACTATCGGCTGCAGTTAGCGGACTGTTCTGCATGCTGACTTTCCTGACAACCTACGGTTACCCCGCCAAAGCCCGCGCGCGCAACATGGCGATACTCGGACTTTCGGCATGCGCTTTAATCCTCCCATGTCTCGACTTCCTCAACGCTCCGGACTATATTCCCCTGCTGAACTTATGCGCTGCATATAACGTCGGTCACTTCGCAGCCTCGCAACGCTTCGGGTGGATCGGCTACCTCGCGGTCCTGATTGCCTGCCTCCTCTGCAGACTATATTGTATATAGCGATTATGAACGTCATCGTTGAAAACCACATTCCCTTTATACAAGGTCATCTTGAGGCCGCAGGCCATCGGGTAACATATCTCGCACCTGAACAAATAACCCCCGAGGCAGTCAGAAATGCCGACACATTGATTATACGCACGCGTACGCGATGCGACGCCCGTCTGCTCGGAGGTTCACGCGTCAGCACCATCGCCACGGCGACCATCGGCACGGACCATATTGATCTTGACTACTGCCGCGCGCACGACATTGCCGTCAAAAACGCTCCGGGCAGCAACGCCCCCGCCGTTGCCCAGTACGTTCTTGCGTCCATCAACGCCCTGAACATCAAGCAAGCAATCATCGGAATCGTGGGGTTCGGGCATGTCGGCTCAATAGTTGACCGCTGGGCTCGCGCCAACGGGTTCCGCACCATTGTCAGCGACCCGCCGCTCGGCATCGACACCCCATTGTCCGCCCTCACCGCCGAGGCCGACATAATTACATTCCACACACCTCTCGACGCCACCACGCACCACATGGCCGACTCCTCATTTTTTGCGTCATGCCACCGCAGACCGCTGATTATCAATGCGGCCCGAGGCGCGATAGTCAACACTCCGGCCATGATCGACGCCCTTGACCTCGGGCTGGTCAGCGGCGCAATAATCGACTGTTGGGAAGGCGAGCCCTCGGTCAACGCCGAACTGCTGCGGCGGGCAGTAATCGCCACCCCCCATATTGCCGGATACTCACTCGAAGGCAAGCGCCGCGCAACCGCAATGGCACTCGCCGGAGCCGACTCCTCCATAACCCTGCCGCTCGACCCCGTTGCCAAAGCTCCGACAATGGCAGCCATTGCCGCGAGCTACGACCCGATGGCCGATTCCGGCGCATTGAAAGCCGCCCCCGAACTCTTCGAATCACTGCGCAACAACTATTCCTACCGCCATGAGCCACGCTAACTCATGAGCCGTTACGGTAACCGCACAAAGAAATTGGCGTTAATTGTTTTGAGCTCCGCCGCCGAGGGCTTTATAGAGCGTCACAATAGCCTGAAGCCGGCTGAACTTGTCGGCTACAATGTTTAGTTTCGAGTTCAGCAAATCCTGTCTGGATGACAGAAGTTCCAGATATGTTGCATTGTTGGTGCGGAATAAAATCTCGTTGGACTTGACAGTCTGTTCGAGAGCGGCGCTTTGCGTCAGATGATAGTCAAGGTTCCTGTCATGAGATTCGATGGCAAACAAGGCATCGTTTACCTCCTGCCCGGCCTTCAGCAATGTTTGCTTGTAGTTGAGCAATGCTATCTGCTCTTCGTCCTTTGAGATTTTGAGATTGGAAACCAGTTTGCCTCGCTGGAAGATTGGCTGGGTCAATGACGCAAGAGCTGAAAGTATCCATCCGCCGGGATTGCTTACAACTTGTCCGAGGGAGTTTGTCCATCCGGCTGAACCTCCGAGGGTCAAAGAGGGATAAAAAGCAGCCCTGGATTGGTTGGTGGAGTAGTAAGCGGCTGCGAGAGCCATCTCAGCCTGCACAACATCGGGACGTGCTGACAGAAGATGCAACGGCAAGCCGACTTTTATGTCATCAGGCAATGCCTGATTGTCAAGCGTAGTGCGGTTTATAGGTCGGTAAGTAGTTCCGAGCAAGGTACAGAGTGAATTTTCAGTTTCGCGTTGCTGACGTAATAGGGTGTTGTGAGTGGCAAGTAGTTGGCTCAAGTTGGCTTTTGCCTGGCTGACGGCATTTTCACGGATGTCGCCGACTTTCAGTTGCAGCTCCATAGTGCGTACTTGCTCATTCCATATATCTATAGTCTGACGGCTAATCTCAATCTGGCTATCGAGCATCAGCAGCGAGAAATAGCTATTGGCTATCGATGCAATCAGTTCCGATTTCACAACCTGGGCATACGCGGTCTGCTGCAGCAACATAGCCCGGGAACTTTTTTTGGCATTGAGAAGTTTCCCGAACAAATCGATTTCCCAACTCATTGCCACAGGAATCTCGTAGGTTTTTACTGCTTTCCCGCCATCGACACTTGTAATAGATCCGTTGGGAGAGAAAGTCAGTGACGGAAGATAGGAAAGTTTGGCAGCAGTCAACCCGGCTTTCGCTTCGTCAATCCGCAACATGGCTATTTGAAGGTCAGTGTTTGATTCAAGCCCTTCGTTGATTAGCCCTTGCAGGTATCCGAAGTATCAGTCCTTGAAAATCAATATAAATTACTGCTTGATGCACTGCACAATACCGGCCATGTGTACCGAACGGAACTCTGCCAAACGTATTTCCGCAGTTTTATGTTGGAAGCAGGAAACCTGATGTTGCATAAGCAAAAGGAACTTGAGGATTCAGAAGGTATGGAAAACCGTCAGGATACGATATTAAGCTATAACTTTCATTGAAGTTACGTAATATCCCAGCCGATCTCTGCCATGA
>CAZKOF010000075.1:0-6601 GCA_964554335.1 uncultured Bacteroides sp. | reverse complement strand
AAAGATACGAATTATTTCTCTGATATGCAAATATTTAATTTATAGAACCTACCTAAACACTATCCGTTAAATGAAAGAGTTCGGTATTGCACCGGAAGAACGGCTTGTGCCAGTTTTTCAGCCTTATAGCAAGAAAACCAATTTTCCCTCGGAGTCCAGGGGAAACTGGTTTTCATCAAGTGGCGGAGAGGACGAGATTCGAACTCGTGGTAGCGATTGCTCACTACGTCGGTTTAGCAAACCGGTGGTTTCAGCCACTCACCCACCTATCCGAATTGTGAGTGCACAAGTTAGACAGGATTTTTGACATGTGCAAATTTTTTTTGCCGTTTTTTACGCAGGCAAGATTTTTTCCGTATTTTTGCAGTCGTTATGACGAAGTTATTATATCTTGCAATACCGGTATTGCTGCTCTCATCGTGTGGCGGCAATAAAACGTTTCGTGTCAATGTCGACGTGCCGTCAATCGGCACCCAGGAAATGACTGTGGTGTATCTTACGGACAATGGAGACCGCACGGTCATCCGCCTTGCTGCCATCGACGGAAAATTCGAATTCTCCGGAACCGGCACCGATACCACTACTATAGAACTGTTCAATGCCAAGAAGCTCCTGATAGCCTCCTTTCCTGTTATAAATGGAATGGATGTCGAGCTTCGTGGCAAGTCGGATAGCCTCTACATCGAGGACTCGGATTTGCGTGTGACTACCGCTATTGCCGACACGACCGTCAGCGAATGGCCTAAAGTCGGCAATATAGAGTTGGTAATGCGCATGGACTCAGTGGCTACTTTCGGACCCCATGGAATCTGGTTCTTCACTTCGTCAACCATGGAACGCAAACCTGCGGTAATCGATTCTATCCGCAAGTACGCCAAAGCCGATACCATTCCGGTTCGCGACGTCTACATCTCCGGCGACATCAGCCAGTGGCGTCTGTATACAAACCGGGATTCGGCTACATGGACACGAGGGTTGATGCCCGAAGCCCCGCTGGAATTGAAAGGCATTGTATTGTCGACGCCATGCCTCGTCGAGGTTGACACGGCCGGTGTGGTTCGGCGCGTTCAGAGACTCGAATAAACGGGAATATCGGCAAGAAATTCATACGTGCCGGCATCGCAGTCTACCGAACAACAATAGTGGACCATTCCGTTGCTGATAATGAGATATGGCGCGCGCAAAACCATATTATAGCGCACAATCTGGTCGAACACTTTGCGCGTAAGTTCAACCGACGGGGCCTTATATTCGATGATTACGAGGGGAGAACCATCTGTACGGCGCCATACAACGCTGTCGCAGCGTCGCGTCAGACCATTTAAATTCACCGTGACCTCATTGGCCATCAACTGCGGAGGATAGCCCCTGTCGCCAACGAGATGAGCAACAAAGTGCTGACGGACCCATTCCTCAGGAGTCAGAAAAAGCCACTTATGGCGCAACGGGTCATAGACCTCTATATTGCCGCGCGAATTGCGGCGCAGTGGAATCTCCCTCGGCGGAAGGCAGAGAGGAACAATGCAATTTTTTTGGTCCGTAGCGGGCATGTTTCGCAGAAAATTAGTAACTTTGACCTCCGCAAAAGTACGCATTTTTTTTCATCATGGCACCATCGCAACCCACATTCAAAGATATCCGCCGGCAACTGCAGGCCGGTAACCCGGCGCCTGTCTATGTCATACATGGTGAGGAGGCATACTATATTGACGAGCTGGTAAAGGATTTCGAGGCTTTGGTTCCCGATGAAGAGAAAGACTTCAATCTTTATGTATTATATGGTCCGCAGGTTGAGCCTGACGTAGTCATCGACGCGTGTCTGCGCTACCCGATGATGGCCAAACGTCAGGTTGTCATTGTCAAAGAGATGCAGGCCGTCGGGCGAAAGGCTGATTTCCTCAACGCTCTCGTTGAGTATGCAAAACGTCCGAACCCCCGGACTGTACTTGTCATCATTGGTCGCGGCGCCGTGCTCACGGGCGCACCGTTCATGAACGCGGTCAAAGGCTCAAAGGGCGTGATTTTCAACTCGGCGAAATTGTGGGAAAGCCAGATTGGCCCGAAACTCGAGGAACTGGCTTCCGCCGCGGGCCTCAGCATTGACCCGAAGGCAAAAGCCATGATGATTGACCATGTCGGCACAGACCTCAGCCGCATTGTCAATGAGGTGCGCAAGCTGACTCTGGTACTCCCAAAAGGCGCCTCAATCACTCCGCAGGTCGTTGAGAAGCTCATAGGCGTCAGCAAAGACTACAATAATTTTGAGCTTGTAGACGCTATCGGGCGGCGCGACGCGGCCAAGTGTTACCGCATAGTCGAATATTTCCGTCTGAACCCGAAGCCGAACCCCGCTATTGTTACCGGAGCTACGCTATTTAATTTTTTCGCAAAGATGCTCCTCGCGTTCTATGCTCCCGAAAAGTCTGAGTCAGGAATTGCCGGAGCTATCGGTTCGCGTCCCGGCAGCGCCGACGTGCGTCGCGTAATGTCGGCCATGCGAATGTATAACGCCCGTCAGGTCATCAGCGCTATTTCCGCTTGCCGGAAATTCGATGTCAAAGCCAAAGGTATCGGCTCGCGGCTCAACGAATATGACCTGCTGCGTGAGCTTATATTCCTAATTTTGAACTGAACAGATGAACACTCCAATTCTGGAACGGATTGAGCGTCAGCACCGGGACATTATCCTGACTGATTCGCGGTCGCTGCGCATTCCGGAGCGTACCGTTTTTTTTGCTCTCCATACGCCCAACAACGACGGCCATAAATATATCCCGGAACTGGCCTCCCGAGGCGTTGGACTCTTCGTTGTTGAAGAGATTCCGGAGGGCATAGATGCAGAAT
The DNA here is from genome assembly GCA_964554335.1 of uncultured Bacteroides sp. GTDB lineage: Bacteria > Bacteroidota > Bacteroidia > Bacteroidales > Muribaculaceae > UBA3263. Next base: position 3,757 of record CAZKOF010000075.1, on the reverse strand, counting down.
TCATCAGAGTCGATAACACATTGGCAGCTCTTCAACAGTTGGGGGCGGAAGCCCGCAGCGCACTGCAGGGCGAAATGATTGCCGTATGCGGCTCGCGAGGCAAAACCATAGTTAAAGAATGGCTTGCCGAATCCCTCGCGACTATCGGCCGCACCACACGGTCACCACGCAGCTGGAACTCGCAGATTGGCGTTCCGCAAGCAATGGCGGGGCTTGATCGTAACGCCAGGTTCGCCATTGTCGAAGCCGGAATATCTCAACCCGGTGAAATGGACCGGCTTGAGGCGATTATCCGTCCCCGGACCGTTGTAATTACAGGGATTGAAAGCGTCAGTGACTCCGAAACTTTCGCCAACGATGAAGAAAAGATCTGCGAGACCATGAAGCTGGCCCGCAATGCCGCCCATATTGTCTACCCCGCGGAACTACAAGATGCGGTTGACCGCCATGTGCCGCCTGTTGTTATGAAAATAGCCGTCGCTATTCCTGAATCAGCCGATTGGATGGAACGCGACCGTTTGCTCACACTCGAGACATTAAGACTCTATGGCGCCTGTCTTAAAGATGAAATTGTGCGACCCCTGCACACTCGCCTCAATGCCAGCGACGGCGTCAATAACTGCACGATTATTACCGACAGATTTACCTGCGACTCCTTCTCGCTTGCCTCGGCCATTGACTTCGTGATGCGCCGTCGCACCCCCGACCGTAAAGTAACGGTCATCCTCGATACTCTCCGCGACGCCGACGTATCTCCCGAAATACCCGGTGTTGACCGACTCATTTATATCGGTAACGGCGGAATGACGCGTGAACAATTTCTCGCCTCAATCTCGGTCAGCGACTTCGCCAACGAACTCATACTCGTAAAAGGCGAGGAGGGTGGGGCAGTCGCGACTTTCGGCGAACAACTTCAGGCCCGCCATCATGAAACCGTCCTCGAAGTCAATCTCGACGCGATAGTCCATAACTTCAACCATTTCCGCGCTTTGCTGAAGCCGACCACGGGAATTGTGTGCATGGTCAAAGCCTCAGGCTATGGAGCCGGGGCATTTGAGCTTGCAAAAACCCTCCAAAGCCAGGGTGCAACATATCTCGCCGTAGCCGTAGTCGACGAAGGCGAGGAGCTTAGGCGGGCAGGAATAACTATGCCGATAATGGCGCTGAACCCCAAAGTAACTAACTACGACTCTCTTTTTTCAAACCGTTTGGAACCTGAAGTGTTCAGTTTAGAGATGCTCGACGAAATTATACGCGAAGGCAGCAAGCGCGGCATTCATAACTATCCGATCCACATCAAGTTCGACACAGGAATGCACCGCCTCGGATTTCTTGAAGACAACATCTCCGGACTTTGTGAACGCCTGAAGAATACCGATGTGGTGCACGTTGAATCCGTCTTCTCTCATCTGGCAACGTCTGATTGCCTCGACATGGACGACTACACCCTCGGCCAGCTCAATTTGTTCACGTCAATTTGTTCAGAAATGAAATCAGAGCTCGGTTACGGGTTCAAACGCCACATTCTCAACTCGGCCGGTATCGCCAGGTTCCCGCAATGGCAATTCGAAATGGTCCGTCTCGGAATCAGCCTCTACGGCATTGACACCATAGGGGTTGACGAAACCCGCGGGCTGCGCACGGTGTCTACCCTCCGTTCAATCATAATATCCATAAAGGAATGGCCGGCAGGAACTTCAATCGGTTACGGCCGTCGTACCATTCTCAACCGTCCCTCGCGGATTGCAACGGTTCCCGTCGGATATGCCGACGGCCTCGACCGTCATCTCGGCAACGGGAACGGAAACGTATGGATAAACGGCTCTTTGTGTCCGATTGTCGGCAATATCTGCATGGATGCCTGCATGATAGACATCACTGACGCCACAGGAGTCGAAGTCGGCACCTCGGTTGAATTTTTCGGTGAAAATCTTCCCGTAAGTGATGTCAGCGACAAACTTTCAACTATTCCTTACGAAGTATTAACATCTGTTTCTCCGCGTGTAAAACGCGTATATTATCGAGAATGAACCCTCAGGAAATCAACATAGACGAATATAACTACACGCTCCCCGACGAGCGCATTGCAAAACACCCCCTCCAGGAACGCGACCGATGCAAGCTCCTTGTGCATCGCCGGGACGGAGTGCTTGAAGACCACATTTTCAATAAGCTGCCGTCGCTGCTTCCAACCGGCTCTCTGCTTATCTATAACAACACGAGGGTAATCAACGCGCGGTTGCGTTTCCGAAAGGAGAGCGGAGCACTGATCGAGATTTTCTGTCTTGAACCTGTCACTCCTGCCGACTATGCTGTGAACTTCGCGCGCACCGGCGCCGAAGGCGTTGAGTGGCAATGCTTTATAGGGAATAGCAAACGCTGGAAAGAAGGGCAGTTGACAGGCATGGTCTACAACGACATACTGACTGCGGAACGCGTCGAAAAGGTTGGGAACGCCTCAATTATCAGGTTCACGTGGACCGGGACCATGACATTTGCAGAAATCATCGCCGCCGCCGGTGAACTGCCGATTCCCCCATATCTCAACCGTGCAACCGAAAAGAGCGACGCCGACGATTATCAGACAGTATTCTCGCGAATCGACGGCTCTGTTGCCGCGCCAACTGCCGGACTCCACTTTACGCCCGAACTTCTACAGGCCGTGGATAACGCAGGTATGCACCGGCGCGAACTGACCCTGCATGTCGGCGCCGGGACGTTCCAACCCGTAAAGTGCGAACAGATTGGAGACCATGAGATGCATAGCGAGTTCATCAGCGTTGACCGCCGGCTCATCGAAGAACTCGCTGAAACCGACAGACCGGTGATAGCGGTAGGCACCACTTCGGTGCGCACCCTCGAAAGCCTCTATCATCTCGGATGCCTCGCCACGCAGGGCAAATCAATAACCGAGTTGCCGCAATGGTATCCCTACGCATCGGAACATCCCCGGCTGAGTCGCCGCGACGCCCTGAAAGCACTTGCCGGGGTATGTGGAGAACGCCTCGTTACCTCAACACGCGTCATCATCGCACCGGGTTATGACTACAAAGTCGTTGACGGCATCATAACTAATTTCCACCAGCCAAAGTCCACCTTACTTCTTCTGGTAAGTGCATTTATCGGCCCTGACTGGCGCACCTTATATAACCACGCTCTCGCAAATTCCGATTATAGGTTTCTCAGCTACGGCGACGCATGCCTGCTACTTGACTGAGATTTTTTTGCCGATAAAAATTTTTTCCGTAACTTTGCCGCGTAATTCACATAAATCACACACAAATAAACACAACCAAGTATGAGAATTTTTAAGGGAACTTCTATAAATTAAGCGCTTGTAAATTAGAAAAATAATTTGTATCTTTGCATAAAGAAAAATTACTTATGTCTAACGGTAGGAAGTTTCACAAAAATATAGCGTCGGAGTCTCTCTTCGAGAATGAAAAGTCAGTGTCTGAGCTGATGAAATTGGGCAATCCTTTGGAACAGCTTGATAAGATTGTTGATTTCGAGGTGTTCCGCACCACCTTGGAAGAAGCACTTGTAAACCGCAACCGGAAAAACAATGCCGGTCGCCGGCCTCTCGACCCGGTGTTCGTTTTCAAAGTCCTCGTTCTTCAACGCCTTTATGGCTTGAGTGACGAGCAGGCCGAATATCAGATAGTTGACCGCCTGAGTTTCCGCAGCTTTCTCGGCATTCATACCGTTGATGACGTGCCCGACGCGCGCACTTTGTGGAAGTATCGTGACATCATGG
>CAZKOF010000074.1:0-6920 GCA_964554335.1 uncultured Bacteroides sp. | reverse complement strand
AGCCTAATAAGAGCATAAAATTGATTTTTAACAAATTTTAGGAGACACTAGTGTTCATTTTTCATTTTTAATTTTTCATTTCCCATTTCCCATTTTTCATTTTTCATTTTTCATTTTTAATTTCTAATTTCTAATTTCTACGCTCCCCCCTTCCTCCCCCGTCGTACCTTTGCCCTCGCTATGAGAGCAAAAATCATCACCAACCCCGCCGTAACCGCCGTCGTTCCCCGCTTCCGCTGCTCCGCGTCCTTCCGCCGCTTTGCCGGGCCCATGACCGGCGAAGAAGCCCTCCTGGTCGAAGGCCTCGAACGGCAACGCCGGCAACAACACCGCGTCCGCGCCTACGTCGCCGACCCCGGGCGCAAGTTCTCCCGCATCATCGCCCGCTACATCGAATGGCTCCAGTTGTTCATCCGGCCCTACTCCGACTGCCTCATGGCCGTGCGGCGCGACCCCGGACCCATCCACGAATTCAACCGAATTCCATCCGTCCGATTCAACACCGCCCGCTCACCCCACCGCTGGCACGGAGCGCCCCTCTTCATCCGCCAATGCGTCATCCTCGACGCCGACCGCCTCTGCCCCTCCCTCCCATACCGCAAAGCGCGCCTCGACATGATCAACCGCGACTTCATCGGCACCCTGACCCTGCGTGACTCCCTGCTCATTATCATCGGCGACCCCTTCCGGCCCCGACGGAACCGCTTTCGCCAATTCTGGCAACGCGAACTCAAAAACGCCGAAACAGGCCGTGAAACCGCAATCCTACTCCTCGACCCCGCAGACCCCGCTGCCACCCGCCTCTGCAACCCCCCGGCCCGCTCAATAACCCTGGCCGGTCAAGCCGGCGGCGCGCGCGCCGCCCCCGCCACTACCCACTATCCACTGCCCACTGGCGGGTATCTCGGCGAACTCGCCGAGATACCCGCCTAAGCGGCCCGTCACCGCGCGCCTCAAAAGCCAAACCGACGGAAAGAGCACATTCCCAACACTTAGCCCCCCGAGCGCTGACGACCCGTCCCGGTCGCCACAAACCGCACTGCGATAAACCCGCACGCGAAGACGCCCCCGCCCCGAGTCCTGTGGCAGCAGACCCGGCGCGGGGGCGTAATGTTTCCCCCTGTCGCGCAAGCGGCGCGTGCGCCGCGTTTCCCCTCTCATTACTCCCATTACTCCCATTATTCCCAAATTCGCCGCCTACGTGGCTCCCTACGCGCAACAAGAACCTCCGACCGACATGGAAGAAGCCGCCTATACTGGTTAGACAACCTCTTCCATGTCGTCACATCAAGTTTTACCTTTTAACTTTTAACTTCTCATTTATTTTTGTAACTTTGCAGGGTTATGACACAGATTAGATTTAGAGTTTTTGCTGTGGCGGCAACTATGGTTTCGGGCATCGGAACATGGGCCTGCACCAGCCTCATTGCAACGAAGGGTGCCACTGCCGACGGCACTGTAATGATAACTTATGCCGCTGACAGCCATACGCTTTATGGCGATATGCCGGCGCTTGCCGCCGCTGACCATCAGCCGGGCGAGATGCGCAAGGTGTTCGACTGGGACACAGGACGCTATCTCGGCGAGATTTCTCAGCCGGCCCATACCTACTCCCGCATCGGGCATGTAAATGAGAACGGCGTGGCCATGGCCGAAAGCACATGGGGCGGACGCCACGAGCTGCTCGACACGACCGGCATCATTGACTATGGTTCGCTTATTTATATTACTCTCGAGCGCGCCCGCACGGCCCGTGAAGCCGTTGACATCATGACCTCGCTGGTTCAGGAATATGGATACGCATCGGAGGGAGAGTCGTTTTCCATTGCCGACGTCGATGAAGCCTGGATTGTCGAGATGATCGGCAAAGGCCCGGGGCGCAAAGGCGCCGTCTGGGTTGCCCGCAGAATTCCCGACGGCTACATCAGCGGACACGCCAACAACCCTCGCATCCACTCTTTTCCGCTCGATGAGCCTGAAACAACGCTATATAGCCCCGACGTAATCAGCTTTGCCCGCGAAATGGGCTATTTCGACGGCAAAGATGAGGATTTTTCGTTCTCAAAGGCATATCAGGTTTATGACTATATGGCCTACCGCGGTTGCGACGCGCGAGTCTGGAGTTTCTTCAACCGCTTTGCTCCGCAGACTGCTGCAAAGTCGCTTGCATGGGTCACAGAGGGCGAGGGAGAGCCGATGAACCTTTGGGTAAAGCCCGACAGAGCGGTGTCGCTCAGCGATATGCAGTGGATGATGCGTGACCACTACGAGGGCACGCCCATGGATATGACAAAAGATATCGGCGCCGGGCCGTTCGATGTGCCCTACCGCTGGCGTCCGATGGAGTTCACTGTTGACGGTTCGGAGTATTTTCATGAACGCGCGATTGCTACACAGCAAACGGGATTTTCATTTGTTGCACAGTGTGACGGCAATGCTCCCGAAGCGATGGCTGCGACCCTATGGTTCGGAGCCGACGATGCGAACACGACGGTTTATTCGCCCGTCTACGGTTCGATGACGAGTGTCCCACACTGCTTCGAAGTGGGCAACGGCGATATATATACCATCAGCCGCGATGCCGCTTTCTGGGCCCACAACATGGTCGCCAATCAGGCCTACAACCGCTATTCTCACATGATTTCCGACATTCGCGCGGTTCAGAAATCGCTCGAAGACAAAGCTCAGGCCGAGGACTCCCGCCTTCGCCGCGAGCTGAAAGGAAAGACCGCGAGCGAGCAGAAAACCCTGTTGACCGAGGCTTCTCACACGCTCGCCAACGGAGCGACAAAGCGATTTTTTGAGCTGAACGATTTTTTGACGGTCAAGTTCCTTGACGGCAACATAAAAAAGCAGAACCCCGACGGTTCCTTCAAACGCACGGAGACCGGGCTGCCCGAGTCGCCCGAGTTCGGCGGCTACAACGAGCGCTACTTCCGCGAGATTGTCAAAGAGAATGGCGACCGCCTGAAAGTAAGAAAATTAACAACCGGAAATGAGAACAAATGAAGAACTGGCCGGAGTTACCCTGCTGGGAGCCGGCAAGACACAGTATCCTACCGACTATTCAGCCGAGTTGCTTGAGTGGTTTCCCAACAAGCATCCGGAGAATGACTATCTTGTCAGCCTTGATTGTCCGGAGTTCACATCGTTGTGTCCTAAAACGGGGCAGCCCGATTTCGGACACATCGTCATCAACTATATTCCGGGGAAGAAAATGGTCGAGAGCAAGAGCCTGAAACTCTATCTTTTCAGTTTCCGCAACCACGGCGATTTCCACGAGGACTGCATCAATATAATAATGAAAGATCTTATCAGGCTGATGGAGCCGCGCTTTATTGAAGTGATTGGTATGTTCACTCCACGCGGCGGCATATCTATCCGCCCATACGCACAATGGGCCGACGAGGCTCACCAATCATTGCTGGCCCCACGCATGGCCGCACAGATGTCTTATCAAATGCCTGCAAAATAATAAATATGGGAAAAGATGCTCTTATAGTACTGTCGGGAGGCATGGACTCCGTGACGCTTCTTTACGACAAAATCGACGAGATTGCCCTTGCCGTCAATTTCATATACGGTAGCAACCATAATGCCAGCGAGCTGGAGTGCGCGCGCTTTCATTGCGCCAAACTCGGGGTTGAGCTGCTCGAGATTCATCTGGACTTCATGGGTGAGTATTTCCACTCCTCGCTGCTGGAGGGCGCTGATGCCATTCCCGAGGGAGATTATGAGGATGAGAACATGCGCTCCACCGTGGTTCCGTTCCGTAACGGAATCATGCTCGCAACGGCTGCAGGCCTGGCCGAAAGCCGCGGGCTGAATGCGGTTATGCTCGCCAATCATAGCGGCGATCACACCGTGTATCCCGACTGTCGCCCGGAATTTATCGAGGCCATGGCCCACGCCATAGCTGCCGGAACATACGAAAACCTGGAGCTGCGAGCTCCCTACACCAACATCAGCAAGACCGAAATCGCCTTAAAGGGAAAAGCTCTCGGAGTTGATTACTCGCAAACATATTCGTGCTATAAGGGCGAAGAGCATCACTGCGGAGTCTGCGGAACCTGCCGCGAGCGCCGCGAGGCCCTGGCCCTGGCCGGCATTGAAGACAAGACAATCTACGACAATACGGCTGAATAAAGACACTGCGAAAAATGAAAGTGCGTATCTTCACAGACACGCACCTCCCTCATAACCAAAATTCAAGTATATAATTCTTTTTGTCTAACATAACATGTAGTTAATAGCTATTCTTCTCTCAATGATGTGCAAAGTTAGCAATTCCGGCGACGAACTGCAAGTTTTGTTAGCTAAAAAGCGTTAATTCAGAATGTTAAAAGAGTATTTAATTAAATTTCACTAAACGGGCTTGAATTTTGTTGATGTCATATTGCCTCTTCCGCTGAACGCCGTGTTCACATACTCGGTGCCCGACGGGATGTTCGCGAGCCTGCATACGGGGACACGCGTCGTCGTCCCGTTCGGTCAGCGCAAGTTCTATACGGGCATCGTCTGCAACCTGACGGCAGCGGAGCCGACGGGTTATCAAATCAAGCCGATAGAGCGCGTTCTCGACCCGGCAGACGAACCGGCTCTGGTTCATCCGCAACTGAAATTCTGGAACTGGATTGCCGACTACTATCTCTGCACAGTCGGCGATGTCATGCGCGCGGCGCTCCCGTCAGGCCTCAAACTTGAAAGCGAGACCTTTGTGGAGCCGGCAACCGATAGCAATCTCGCAGACCTCGAAGGCCTCAGCGACGAAGAGGCAATCATGTTGCAGACGGTTACTCATAACGGCAGGCTATCGGTTGGCGAATTGGTCAGGAAATCCGGCCTCACGGCACACCCCGAGCAGCTGATCACCCGACTGATTGACCGCGGTATGCTGATGGTTTCTGAGCGCGTCCTCGAACGCTACCGCACGCAACGGCAAGCGATTGTCTGCCTGCCGGAGGCATCGACCGGAGCCGGCTGGAGAGCTATGGCTTTCGCAAAGGTTCGCGGCGCGGCCAAGCAGGAACATATGCTTCTGACCGCCCTGCAACTTGCAGGAAAAGGCCTGGAAGTTGAAAAATCGCACCTGCTCGAAAAAAGCGGATGCTCCCGGGCCATTCTCAAAACTCTTGCCGACAAGGGTCTGCTGACCATTGAACAGCGCGAAGTTAACCGCTTCGCGCCCAAAGAGGGGATGGAACTTCATCCCCTCCCTACCCTGTCTGAGGCCCAACAACGGGCCCTCAACGAAATTATCGGCACATGGATTGAGGGACAGAAAGCCGTCACGCTGCTGCGCGGAGTGACCTCAAGCGGCAAGACCGAAGTCTACATCCACCTCATCGGCCGTATGCTGGCTGATAAGCGTCAGGTTCTCATGCTCGTGCCTGAAATTGCCCTTACAACTCAGTTGACCGAACGGTTACAGCGCGTATTTGGCACTCAGGTCATCGTATACCATAGCAAGTTTACCGACAACGAGCGGGTTGACATCTGGCGGCGGCTGAGACGTAGCGCAGAACCGTGTGTGGTTATCGGCGCGCGCTCGTCGGTGTTCCTCCCCTTCAGGCATCTCGGTCTGGTGATTGTTGACGAGGAGCATGAGCCGAGCTATAAGCAGTTTGACCCCGCTCCGCGCTATAATGCCCGTGATTGCGCCATTCTGCTCGCATCCCTCCATGGCGCCAAGACACTGCTTGGCAGCGCCTCACCGGCGGTCGAAACATACTACAAGGCAAAGAGCGGACGCTACGGCCTGGTGGAACTCACCGAACGCTACGGAGGAGTAACCCTGCCCGAAATCGAAATCATCGACATGAAGAAAGAGTGGAAAAAGGGCTGGTCGGACTCGCCGTTCGCAAGCAGCGTTAAAGCTCAGATAGGCAAATCGGTCGGCGAAGGCAACCAGGCCATAATTTTCCACAACCGCCGCGGCTTCGCGCCAATGGCTCGCTGCCGCCAATGTGCCTACGTGCCAAAATGCGAACACTGCGACGTTTCGCTGACCTATCATCGTCGGCAAGACAAACTAATCTGCCATTATTGCGGCTCGGAGTATCCGATGCCAAAAATCTGTCCGGTATGCGGGGAACCGGCAATCGAAGTGGTGGGCTATGGAACGGAAAAGATTGAAGAGGTCATAGAGAAAGAATTTCCGCAGGACAAAATCATGCGCATGGACCTCGACACGACGCGCAACAAAGACGGCTATCAAGAGATTATCAACGCCTTCTCTGCACGCAAAGCCGACATACTCGTCGGCACACAGATGGTCACCAAAGGGCTCGACTTCGACGGAGTCAATATCGTTGCAGTCTTGAGCGCAGACTCACTCATAAACCTCCCCGACTTCCGAGCCTCGGAGCGCGCTTTCAACATGATGCTGCAGGTCGCAGGTCGCGCCGGACGACGCAATACGCCGGGCAAAGTCATCATCCAGGCCGGCGACCCGTCGCACCCGGTTCTTGACTACGTGAAAGCCCACGACTATCCGGGCTTCTACGCCGGGGAGATTGCCGAACGCGAGGAGCACTTCTTCCCGCCGTTTTCGCGAATGGTATTCATCTATCTCAAACACAAGGAAGAAGACACTGTGCAGACGGTCGCAGAACAATATGGCACGCGCCTGCGAACCCTGCTCGGCACCCGGGTAAACGGCCCCGACAAACCCGCCGTCAGCCGCATTCAGTCGATGTACATACGCCGGTTCATGCTGAAAATCGAAATCGGCGCCTCGATGCAGAAAGTCAAGATGCTGCTGAGAAACCTCTTTGAGGAGATGCACAAGCAAAATCTCATGCGCGACACAACAATTTACTATGATGTTGACCCTGCATAACGGAAAAATTGCGTAACTTTGCACGCACCTTAGATTTGCAGCGGCAAACCGAAATTGAAATAGAATCGATAAATTTGCA
>CAZKOF010000073.1:0-7409 GCA_964554335.1 uncultured Bacteroides sp. | reverse complement strand
AGATACAAATTATTTTTCTAATTTACAAGCATTTAATTTATAGAAGTCCCCTTATTTATATGCTTCACGACGACCAACAAAATCTTTTTGAGTTAATAAGCACTGACATGTTCTATATCAGGGCACAGGAGTTGAATTGTAAAATATGCTCTTACTTGGTAGATGATGCGGAGTGTACATCTGTAACAATAAGACCCTCTAAATTAGAGTCGGCTGAACTAAATAACAATAGGCTTACTGCCGGAGGTCGTATGCATGGTGCAAGAGAATTTATTGAGAAAAAAAGGAATATCCCCAAAGAAGAAGTTGATGAAATGTTTTCACAATTTCGAGGTGTAATATTTGGTTATCCTTTTTACAATCTTGTTGTAAATTTTCAGGATGATAAAGAAACTATTACTTGTGATATAGTGAGGATTAAGGGTGGGTTCAAAAATCCGTTTCCATGGGTAGGATATGCAAATTTCGCTGTAGATTTTCTTAAGATAGATAAAACTGGAGAAATTCACGTAATTAAGAGTTACACGGTATCAGATACAGGGAAGAATTTCTCAATAAGAAAATCAGAAAGGATAGGACAAATAATGACTCGATTTCCTGTATATCCGTGGGGATTACCATATCTAAATCCGTCTGATTTGGTTGACTATATAAATGGAGTGCATACTTCATATATGGGTGCTACTTCTCATCCGTGGACAGAAATAAAAGGAAACGTCAGCAATGACTCTACTATAACTTATCTTAATTTAGCAATATCATTACAATCCCGGACCATTACATTTTATGCCAAAGAAAATTTATATGAGAAAACTTACGAGGTAATAAGTCATTCTTCAATGGATCCGGGTAATGATGAAGTTACCGAGAGTACTGATAGGTATATCTGGGCAATTGTTTCTTTCAATGATAATTTGCTGATTGAGATTATTAAAAACCTATCAAAGTGTGAACAAGTTAATGGTTTAGATAACAAGCATATCCGATTTGAAAAAGGCATAAAGAAATCTGAATTTGAAGAACTTACTGGAATACATCTATTGGAGTCTATTATTGAAACAAGTTCAAGATTTTAGTCATACTATACCGCTCATACTGAGCGAGAAAGAATCGCAGTACGGGAATTTCTCGCAGCCGATGTAGAGGGTGTCGAAAGCGTCTGTGCCGTCGGTGCGGTGTTCGAGCAGGTTTTCTTCGGACTCGGCGAGCTTTTGCTGCAATCAAGTTGCAGCGAGCTAAAGGTTCGCCGGACTTGTCCTTGTCGAAGCCGTTGCGGCCACGGCGCACACCGGCTGACTGAATGGCGAGGATAAGGTCTTCGTTGTTGGAACGGTTAAAGAAGGGCATCAGGCGTTGCTTACCTGCGAAAGCCTGATTGATGAGCAGGTACTTTTCATCGTGCGGCATGGGGTTACCGAGGTAAACCGCCTCGACGCGCCAACCGTGCCGCTCGAACTCGTGGACTACCCACCAACGGAAGTCCTGGTCGTTGACCGCATAGTTGGAACTGAGGGCGGTAGCGTCGAAGTAAAACACGACGGTCTTGTTGAGGTGGGTGGCGTAGTAGCGGCAGAAGTCGTCGATAAGCGCAGGTATCTTGCGCTCGAACTTGACGTAAAAGGATGTTATTACGTTGAGGCGGCGGTCGCGCGGCTGACCGGCGACAATCCGGTTGATGTTGGCGTTGTAGTCCACGCCGATGCAGATAGGCGCGTCGGAGTCAACGTCTGCGTCCGCTTTCGCGTCGTGTGCGGAGGCGTCGGAGAGTGGCGAGGTAGGCGGGGCGGATGCGGCCTACGGTCGGGAGAAGCACGGCAAGGTAGACGGCGCTGATTACCAGGCAGTCAACGATTGCCGCGGGGATGCAGACGTAGTGCAGCCCCAGGCTGACGGCGGCGCCGGCGAGCAGGGCCGGGACAGGGAGGAGCAGGGGGGTCAGCATGGAGCGGCGGAGTTCGCGGGCGGTCAGGCGCATTGTGCGCGAGGCAATGACGGAGTAGATTGCCACAGAAACGATGCAGGCGCCGAGCTGGGTCATGGCAACGGCCACGAGGCCGCGGCGGAAAAAGATGGCGAGGAGAGTCATCTGGACCACGAACTCGCAGAGGGCCATGTTGCGCACAAGGTTCGTGCGACCGTAGATTTTGAAAATGGTCTGGAAAAAGTATTTCACGCACATCACGCAGCCGAAGATCGCGAGGACTTTCATAACCGGGGCGGCGCCAATCCAGCTGACGCCATATAGGAATGCAATCGCGGGGGTGGCAATCAGCAGCAGTAGAAGGGCGATAGAGGCATTGAGAGTCACGATTATGCCCATCATGTCGAGGATTTTCGTGCGACGGCATTCCGGGTCGGCCTCGTTGGAGGCAACGACGAAGAAGGGGTTGTTGAACGACGACTCGGTGACCGAGAAGGGGACGTTTGCAAGTTTCGCGCCCTGATAGTAGAGGCCGGTCTGGGCCGAGGTGTAGCAGCGACCGAGGATAAACGTGTTGATATTCTGTCCGACGACGTTGATGACATAAGTCAGCATCAGGTGGACGCCGTAGCCGAAGAATTCGCGGAACGACTGCAAGCTGAATGCCGGGCGGGGGAACCACCGGGCGAGGGCGACGATATAGACGAACATGAAGAAAGAGAGGAAAATCTGGGTGGAGATGAGGGCCCAATAGCCGCACCCGAGGGCGGCGAGGAGAATTCCGAGGGCAAGGGCCGTGACGGTCGCGGCGACGCGGGCAATGCAGAGTTTCTTCATTTCCAGGCGCTTGCGCAGGCGGGTTTCCTGAACGAAGCTCATTGTCTGGAAAAAGAAGCAGATGCCATACATGCGCATGATCCACACCAGCTCCTGATGGCCGAAAAAGTGGGCAATGGGTCCGGCGAGAGCGATGGACGCAATGGCGAATATGAGCCCGACGGCGCTGTTGAACACGAAGACGGTGGAATAGTCTAACGGCGTAGGCTTCAGTTTATGGACCAGGCCGTCGGAGAGGCCGCAGCTCGAAAGATTGGACGCCGTTGCGATAATGACGGCAACCATTGCCAGCAGTCCGAAATCATCGGCCGTCAGCATACGCGTCAAGACGATATTGCCGCCGAAGTTCAGAACGGCGAGCGACACCCTCTCGATGAATGACCATTTATAGACGTTCTCCTGTGCCATCGCCTCAATAACGCACGATATGTCCGCAATATTGTTGAGTTTTGCATTTGTCGGGAAAATTGATTAACTTTGCAGCCATATACGAAATCATCACCTAAAATTTCATAACTCTTTAAAAATAAACCTATATTTTCATGAAGAAACTGCAAAATATTTCAGCTCTCGCAGCCGTTGGCCTCATGGCCGTCAGCTCATTCGGAGCCGCCGCCCAATCGTTGTCTCCTTCGACGAAGTGGCATTGGGACAAAGGAACCATCGTTGTTGACACTCCCGAGCGTCCCGATGGCCAAAATCATGTTCTCGGCCTGACAGTTCCGAAGATGGACAAAGTGCGTGTCGCTTTCGTCGGCCTCGGAATGCGTGGCCCCGGCGCAGTTGCACGCTTTACATATATTCCCGGCGTGGAGGTCGTTGCGCTCTGCGACTATGAGCCCGCTCGCGCCGAGGCATGTCAAAAATATCTGCGTCAGGCCGGCCTGATGCCTGCCGATATATACACGGGCGAAAAGGGCTATGAGGAACTCTGCAAGCGCGATGATATCGACCTGGTTTACGTTGCTACCGATTGGGACCACCACTTCCCGGTTGCCAAATGTGCCCTCGAGAACGGCAAGAACACGGCCATCGAGGTTCCCTCGGCCATGAATTTGGAACAGTGCTGGGAGCTCATCGACCTGTCGGAGAAGAACCGCAAGCACTGCATGATTCTCGAGAACTGCTGCTATGACTGGTTCGAGCTCGATGCCCTCAACATGGCCCAGCACGGAGTCTTCGGCGAAGTTATTCGCGCTCAGGGTGCCTACATCCACAACCTCGACGATTTTTGGGGCTACTACTGGAGCAACCCTGAGAATGACCCCGACAAGCTCGGCTGGCGCATGAAATACAACATGGAAAACCGCGGAGATGTCTATGCCACCCATGGCCTCGGCCCGGTTGCGCAGGTGATGGATATTCACCGCGGTGACCGCTTTACCACTCTGACCGCCATGGACACCAAGAGCGTTCACGGCAAGGAGTATGTTGAAGCAAAGACCGGCAAACCCTGCCCCGAATACCGCAACGGCGACCACACCACCACACTGATGCGCACCGCCAACGGCAAAGTCGTTGAAATCCAACACAACGTAATGAATCCGCAGCCCTATAACCGTCTGTATCAACTGACCGGTACCCGCGGCTTCGCCAACAAATATCCCGTCGAGGGCATCGCGGTTGACGCAGCCCAGCTCAAAGCCGCAGGCCACGCTCCGAAGGTTGACAACCTCAACACCCACTCCTTCATGCCCGCCGATGAGATGAACGCGCTGCGCGAAAAATATCGTCACCCGATCATCAAGAAATATGGCGAAATGGCATCGAAAGTAGGCGGCCACGGCGGCATGGACTTCTTCATGGACGCACGCATGGTTTACTGCCTGCAGAACGGTCTGCCTCTGGACATGGATGTATATGACCTGGCGGAATGGTGCTGCCTGGCCGAACTCGGCACCCTGTCGATGGACAACAATAGCGCTGCAGTTTCATTCCCCGATTTCACCCGCGGCCACTGGAACGAGGTCAAAGGCTACAATCACGCCTGGGCATCGGCCGAGCAGGAAGCGGCAACCGAAGCTACCGCACAGGCTTTCACCGACGCCCAAAAGCAGGTGGTTGCCGACAACAAGCTCTGGGAGCTCTACGACAAGGCCAAATCGGCCGAAGGCAAGCAGAAAACAAAAGCCGAAAAGGCTTATGCCAAAGCTAAAGCCAACGCTCTCAAGCAGCTGAACAAGTAAACTTAACGCACCTCTTAATGTCGTGGGTGTGTCAGAACGCAGACAACACCCACGTCTTAATCAAATCCTCAGCAAGTGCTTCAGAGCCTCTTGGACAACTATCGCTCGGTGTCGCTCGAACAGATGGGCAAGGTCAAGCTCATGAACCGCGTCGACACGAAGTTTGTCACCACCGTTGACAAGCTCGAGCTATTGTTGCAAAAGGCTGCCGGTTGCTATTCGATTCAGCAGATTGAAGGGAAGCAGATGATGCCCTACACGACGCTCTACTTCGACACTCCGACCTGTGAAATGTATGCCGAGCACCAGCGCGGCAAGAAATCGCGCCAAAAAATACGCGTCCGCCGCTACGAAAGTTCGGGAATCGCCTTTCTCGAGGTCAAGCGCAAAAACAACAAAGGGCGCACCGACAAGAAGCGCATGCAGGTCGGCGAACGCATCCCCGACCTCAATAGCGAGCAGTATCGCACATTTCTCATCCGGAAGTCGCGCTACGGCACCGCCCTCTTGCTCCCCCGGCTGAGCAACGCTTTCAATCGCATCACACTGGTCAACGACGCAATGACCGAGCGCCTGACCATTGACCTAAACCTCCGCTTCCACAACGAACAGACAGACCAAACGGCCGACATGGGGCCGCTGGTAATCATCGAAGTCAAGCGCGACGGCCTGACCCCCTCGCCGATTCTCGCCATGCTCAAAGAGCTACGCATTCATCAAAGCGGCTTCAGCAAGTACTGCATCGGCATGGCCCTGACCAATCCCCGTCTCAAATCAAACCGCTTCAAGGAGCGCCTTCGCTACGTCAGCAAACTAACCTCAACATCTTCATGGAAGAACTAAACGAACCCATTGTCGCCGCACCCGTGGGCGCGAACTCGTCGCTCTGGGACCTCATCGACCCGCACGGTTTCAGCACGGTCGACACTCTCGAGTTGCTCATCCGTTTCGCGTTCAACGCGATAGTCGTGATGATGATTATTCACCTGCTCTATTATCCCAAGAGCCGGCGCAAGGACTATTACTTCACTTTCTCGCTTATCTCGGTCAGCATCTTCTTCTTGATTTTCCTTCTCGGAGGTGTGAAAATCAAAGTCGGTTTCGCTTTGGGCCTGTTCGCTATTTTCGGAATCATCAGATACAGGACCGAATCGATGCCGGTGCGCGAAATGACCTATCTCTTCGTCATCATCTCCATCTCGGTCATCAATGCTTTAGCATCCCACCTGCTCGAAGCCTTGATTGCCAACGCTCTCTTTATCGGCTGGATATGGCTCTGCGAAAGCACCAAGTGGATCAAGCACGTTGCCTGCAAGCTGGTGCTCTATGACCGTCCGGAGCTCACCGTCCCGGCGCGCTATGACGAAATGCTCGAGGACCTCCGCAAGCGCACAGGCCTGACCATCGAGCGCATCGAGGTTGGCCATATCGACTACTTGCGCGACACGGCCATGCTTAAAGTCTACTACATCCCGACCGACCTGAGTGAAAACACCGTTGATACCCTGATTAAGTTCCCCAAGCCGGGACAGTGATTTTCAGTGGGCAGTGGGCAGTGGGTAGTTATTTAATTTATTATGAAAAAAATAGGATTATCTCTTCTCTTTTTTATGAGCGTGGCGGTGGCCGGCGCTCAGACGTTGCTCGGCGGCGCGGAGTTTTCGGCAAAGCTGCCGGCAAAACTGTCGGTCGGCGCGGGTGTTGAATATCGCTCCGCCGACTGGTTCCAACATACCGACCAATGGAGCATAGACGCCTCCGTGGGCTACAAACCGCTGAAATTCCTGAAGTTCTCGGCAGGTTATAAGTTCCTTCAGGCCAACAACCCTGCCGGCGCAACCCGCAATAGCAAACTCTATGGCGACTACTGGGACACAAAACATCGCGTCAACATCTCGGCAACGGGGTCGCTGAAGCTATGGAAGCTGACCCTCAGCCTGCGCGAGCGCTATCAGTACACCCTGCGCCCGATGCATGTTATCCCATTCCTCGACTCCGAAGACGGCAACCGTACAATCAACAAGAAGAGTTCCCACATTCTCCGCAGTCGCCTGCAGGCATCGTTCAAACCGAAAAAGAAGAGCCGCTGGGAACCATATGTCAGCTTTGAGCTCTATTCGATGATGCGCAACGTTAACCACACGGAAGACACCTCCACCGGCGCGAAGTTTTACGACAAATGGCGCCTTACGGCCGGCACGGAGTTCAAAATCAACAAACAGAACTCGCTGGAACTCTTCTACCGCTATGCCCGTTCTGTCGACGCTGACGAGAATGACGCCCCGCACACCATCGCCCTGGTCTACTCTTTCTCTCTCTGACCGCGGTGTCAGCCGGAGCAGACATAAAACCGCGCCGGCCAAATCGTTTGTCAATCTGAATTTTAATTTGCAGGATTGCGATTTTTTGCTTATGGGGACTTCTATAAATTAAATGCTTGTAAATTAGAAAAATAATTTGTATCT
>CAZKOF010000072.1:0-7630 GCA_964554335.1 uncultured Bacteroides sp. | reverse complement strand
AAAGATACAAATTATTTTTCTAATTTACAAGCATTTAATTTATAGAAGTCCCCTAGAATTTTAAGATTAATATTAGAGAGTATATTTTCATGGGGTTTAACACGCCCAAATTTACACATTTTTCGGTTGTTGCAAAGTTTTAGACGAAACATTTATCTAACCGACGTAATTTTAACAACTTAGCGCGGAGTTCTTCTGATTTTAACATTTTCTCGAGAGGAATATGGAGGCGGTAACGCCAGTAGTGGTTGCTGACGGCCGGAATGTTAATCTGCTCTTCGGCGGGGTCGGGGCGGCGGAGGGTGCCGTCGATTGCGAGCCAGTCCTGAATGGGGAACACGGCGAGCATTGCGGGCGAGAGGATATGCTCACGCAGATAGCGCTCGCAGAGCTCGGGCGAGTCGTCGTCGCCGCGCTCGCGGAGCCAAAGGCGCAGCGGGGGCATATCGTGGGTCGAGGTTGTCGCCACGTTCAGGCGCGAATAACGCGCGGGGTCGGCGAGGACCACACCGTATTCCTTCGGCATCCGCTGGACCTCAAGGGCAAGAATCTGCAGGCTCCCGAGGACGTCGGGGACGCAGGACGGAATCATGCCGAGGTCTTCGGCACAGGCGAGCATCGGCGTCTCGTTGATGAGTGCCGGGAGCTTAGAGAGGGCGCTGAGAGCCCAGAAGTCATTGTGGCGGCGATAGAAAAAGTCTTCGTGAAGCGCACGGAAAGCAGCCTGCAGCTCGGGCGTGAGAGCGCGGAACGCAGGGGTTTCATGGCCCATGATAAGAGGATGGAAAAAGCCGGGACGACGCGGATCTTCGACGAAGAGGCCGTCGACGGGGAGTCCGCGGGCAGCAATTTCATCACGGCTCAGGGGGAGAGCCGGCGAAAAGTGGCCGAAGAGGCCGGAAGAGACGTTGGCGGGAATCTCCCAGATTCGGAAAAAGCCGAGGATATGGTCAATGCGATAGGCATCGAAATATTGCGCCATATGGCGCAGACGTTCACGCCACCAGCCGAAGCCGTCGGCGGCCATGCGTTGCCAATCATATGTCGGGAAACCCCAGTTCTGACCATCCGCGGCAAAGGCGTCGGGCGGAGCACCGGCGGAGCTGTCGAGGTTGAAGAACTCGGGGTGTTGCCAAACGTCGGCACCGACAGGCGATACCCCGATGGGAATATCTCCTTTGACGGCGACTCCGCGGCTTCGAGCATAGCGGCAAGCGTTGAGGAGCTGACAGTGGAGATGATACTGCAGCCAGGCGTAGAAAAAGAAGTTTCCGTCGGCGTTTTCTATAGCGAGGTGGGCAACCAATCCCGGAGAGTACGGCTCCCCCACCCCGCCCCGGTCGCGGAGCACACTGAAAGCGCAGTAGGGCAGCAGCCACTCGCGGTTGGCGGCGACGAAGTCGGCAAACTCGCGTGAGGCAAGAGTCGCGGCGCCCTGCTCCTTATATATTATGCGGGCATATTCTTCTTTGGCGGCAAAGACGGCGGGATAGTCAACCGCGTCAGCTTCGTTGAGCCGGCGGCGCAGGGTCTCGAAGCGCTCGCGGTCGGCCGGACTCGCAGGCTCACCGAGCAGCCGGGGGCGCAGGTAGAGCGGATGCAGGGCAAAGGAGGATATGGCGTTGTAGGGGTAGGAGTCGGCAGCGGTCCGCGTCATAGTGGTGTCGTTGACGGGTAAAATCTGAATGAGCTCCTGGCCGGTCTGTGCGGCCCAGTCAACGAGCAGGCGCAGGTCTTCGAAGTCGCCGCAGCCGAAGTCGTCGTTGCTGCGCAGCGAGAAGACAGGCACGGCAACGCCCGTTGCACGCCATGGGTTTAGTCCTCTGAAATCAAGCGTTTCGCTTGATTTCAGAGGACAGTGGGCAGTGGAGAGTGGGGAGTGGGATGCGTCGGATTGGCACTGCCCACTGCCCACTACCCACTGCAGAATGCGGTTGGGACCTTCTTCCCAGATGACGTTGTCGTCGCTGAGGATGATGAATTTGTATTCGGTGCCGTCGGCAACGGTTGCGGGCAGCTCTACCGACCATAGGGGAATACCGACGCACTGCATCGGCAGAGCCTGATAGGGATTCCAGTTACCGAGTTCGGAAACGGCACCACAGACGGCAACGTGCTGACCCGGAGCAAGTCTCGGGGTCAGCACGCGAAGAAGTCGGCGAGGTTCCATTATCCGCACTTGCTGGTTCCGCAAGACGTGCAGACGAGACAACCTTCTTGATAGACAAGGGTTTCCTGACCGCAGTTAGGACACTTATGGCCGCTGGCGGAGGTTCCGCTGGGCACGTATCTTTTCAGTGCGCGCTCAACACCCGCCTTCCACGTGTTGATGTTTTCGGAGTTGAGCTGCAGGCCGTCGACCATCTTGATTACCTGATCGATGGGCATGCGGTAGCGCAGCACTCCGGAGATCAGCTTGGCGTAGTTCCAGAACTCGGGGTTGAACTTGTCGCTCAGGCCCTCGATAGTGGTTTTGTGGCCGCGCTTGTTAACGAACTGGAAGTCATAACGTTTGTTACCTTCCTCATCGATGGTCTTGATGATGTTTCCGCGGGTCACGGACTTGGGGAGGAATAGGCCGTCTTCGTCGTCATTGAGACCGGTGAATATTTCGTAGGGTTTGCCGTCGACAAGGCCGACAAAAGCAATCCACTTCTCTTTGTTATTCTGGAAGCGCACGACGTCGGCCTCGAGCGATACGGGCCGCTTTTGAAGCAGAGGACCAACCTCGGAGTCTTTCTTCGCGTCTTTTTTCTTGGGAGTGATTGCGTTAAGCACGCCTGAGCGGCATCCGTCGCGATAGACCGTGCAGCCTTTGCATCCGGCTTTCCAGGCGCGGATATAAAGTTCATTGACAGTTTCTTCGGAAATTGTCGACGGGAGGTTGATTGTCACTGAGATAGAGTGGTCGACCCACTTCTGGACGGCGCCCTGCATGTTGACTTTCTCAAGCCAGTCAATCTCGTTGGCCGAGGCTCCGGCATAGGGAGAGCGGGCCACGAGGGCGGCAATCTCCTCGGCCGAGAGCTTAGAGCTGACCTCGATCCCCTGGGTGCGCATCCAATCGAGGAATTTGGGGTGGTAAACGACGTATTCCTCAAAAGCGTCGCCCGACTCGTCGACATAGTCAACGCGCACGTCTTTATCATTGGGGTTAACCTTGCGGCGACGCTGGTAGACGGGCATGAAAACCGGCTCGATGCCCGAGGATGTGCGGGTCATCAGCGAGACGGTGCCGGTCGGAGCGATTGTCAGGCAGGCAATGTTGCGGCGACCGTGCTCGTGCATGCGCTTCTTGAGTTCGGGGTCGGCGTCGAAAAGGCGGTTGATGAAGGGGTTCCCGGCCTCGCGGGCGGGGTCGTAGACTTCAAACTTGCCGCGCTCGGCAGCCATGGTTACCGAAGAATTATATGCAGCGAGGGCGATTGCGCGGTGGACGTCAACGCTCTGAGCCGTGGCTTCGGGGGTTCCGTATTTGAGCCCGAGAGCGGCAATCATGTCGCCCTCGGCGGTCGTGCCGAGGCCGGTGCGGCGACCCATGAGGGTACGGCGGCGTATTTTTTCCCACAGGTGACGCTCTGTATGCTTGACATCGGCGTCTTCGGGGTCAGTGTCGATTTTTGCGAGAATGGCGTCGATTTTTTCAATTTCGAGGTCGATGAGGTCATCCATAAGGCGCTGGGCCTTGGCGGCATGGTCGGCAAGACGCTCATAGTTGAAGCGCGCGTTGGGCGTAAAGGGTTCATCGACGTAGCTATAGAGGTTGATTGACAGCAGGCGGCAGCTATCGTAGGGACACAGAGGAATCTCGCCGCAGGGATTGGTCGAGATTGTGCGGAAGCCGAGGTCGGCATAGCAGTCGGGCAGCGACTCGCGGGTAATTGTGTCCCAGAAGAGCACGCCGGGTTCGGCCGACTTCCATGCGTTGTGGGTAATCTTTGTCCAAAGTTTGCGGGCGTTGACCTCTTTGGTCATGGTCGGCTCGGCAGAGTCGACAGGGAACTTCTGAGTGAACGGCAACCCCTCTTCGGCGCATCGCATGAACTCGTCGGTTACGCGCACGCTGACGTTGGCGCCGGTAATCTTGCCCTCGACGAGCTTGGCGTCGATAAACGCCTCGGAGTCCGGGTGAACAATGGAGGTCGTCAGCATCAGGGCACCCCGGCGACCGTCCTGGGCAACCTCGCGTGTCGTGTTGCTATAGCGCTCCATAAAGGGCACCAATCCGGTTGAGGTCAGCGCGGAGTTCTTGACCGGCATGCCTTTGGGGCGGAGCTGGCTGAGGTCATGGCCCACGCCGCCGCGCCGTTTCATCAGCTGCACCTGCTCTTCGTCGAGTTTGAGAATGGCGCCATAGCTATCGGCGGGGTCCTCGAGGCCGATAACGAAGCAGTTGCTCAGCGAAACGGTCTGAAACGGGTTGCCGATGCCGCTCATCGGGGAGCCCTGTGGCACGAGATAGCGGAAGTCTTTCAGCAGGCTGAAAATCTCATCTTCGCTCATCGGGTTGGGATACTTGGCTTCCATGCGCGCGAACTCGCCGGCAAGGCGCCGGTGCATATCATCGGGGGTCAGCTCATAGAGGTTGCCATAACTGTCTTTCAAGGCATATTTCGACGCCCAGACGCGGGCGGCGAGCTCATCGCCGTTGAAGTATTCAAGAGTCGCGGAGTGTACTTTCTCCGGGTCTACGGGTGTGAATTGTGATTTAGGTTCCATTTGACCGCAAAGTTACGAAAAAACCCGAAATAAAAAACGTTAAATTTCTACCCGATTGGAAAAAACATTGTATATTTGCATAATTCATAACCACATAATCACATGAGAAATGTCTGAGTCACTTTTTACCCCGGCAAAAATCGGTCCGGTGGAACTGCGCAACCGCACAATCCGCTCGGCAGCGTTCGAGGGCATGGCCACGAACAACAACCCGTCGCGGATGCTCCGCGACTATCACGTCAGCGTTGCCGAAGGCGGCGTCGGAATGACGACGCTGGCCTACGCATCGGTCACGCGCAACGGCCTGTCGTTCACCTCCCAGCTTTGGATGCGTCCCGAAATAGTCGGCAGCCTGCGCGAAATCACCGACGACATTCATTCCGCCGGAGCTAAAGCCTCCGTGCAGCTTGGCCACTGCGGCAACATGACGCATATCAGCACTGCGGGCCAGGTTCCCATCGGGGCCTCGGGCGGCTTCAACCTCTATTCGCCGACAATCGTGCGCGGAATGCGCCGCGACGAACTCGCGCCGATGGCCCGGGCTTTCGGCGACGCCGTGCGCACGGCCAAAGACGCCGGCTTTGACTGCGTTGAAATCCATGCCGGCCACGGTTACCTGATCTCGCAGTTTCTCTCGCCCTACACCAACCGCCGGCACGACGAATTCGGCGGCTCGCTCGACAACCGCATGAGGTTCATGCGCATGTGTATGGAAGAAGTGATGAAAGCTGCCAACGGCGAAGTCGGAGTGCTGGTGAAGACCAACATGCGCGACGGCTTCAAGGGGGGCATTGAAATCGACGAGGGCATAAAAATTGCGCAGGAGCTC
Source organism: uncultured Bacteroides sp. (assembly GCA_964554335.1). Classification (GTDB taxonomy): domain Bacteria; phylum Bacteroidota; class Bacteroidia; order Bacteroidales; family Muribaculaceae; genus UBA3263. Next base: position 2,082 of record CAZKOF010000072.1, on the reverse strand, counting down.
GAACAACTCGGCGCCGACGCCCTGGTTCTCAGCGGCGGCTTTGTCAGCAAAGCGCCGATGTATGTCATGCGCGGGCCGATGCCCATCAAGTCAATGACCTACTACATGCACCCCTGGTGGTTGAAGTATGGCGTCAAGATGGTTGGGAAATGGATGATTCCGACCGTTCCCTACTCGGAAACATATTTCCTTGACGACGCCCGCGAATTCCGCAAAGCGCTGAAACTGCCGCTGGTCTACGTTGGAGGATGCTCCACTCGCGCGGGCATCGACCGGGTTCTCGACGAAGGGTTTGAGTTCGTTCAGATGGGGCGCGCACTGCTACGCCGGCCCGACTTCGTCAACCGCCTGGCCCGAGGCGAGAAATCAGCGGGATGCGACCACGTAAACTACTGCATTGCGCGAATGTATTCGCGCGAAATGGCGTGTCATCACTGCGCCGGCGACCTGCCGGATTGCCTGATCAGGGAGCTGGAGAAGTTGAAAATGAAAAATGAAAAATGAAAAGTTAAAAGTTAAAAGTTAAAAATTAAAAATTAAAAGTGAAAAGTTACGAGTTTTATGACTGGATGGGCTTTGGTAACCGGGGGAGCGTCGGGAATCGGCGCTGAGTTCTGCCGCCGGCTGCGAGCGCAGGGATGGGAGGTGATTTCGGTTGACCGTACACCGCAACCTGATGACCCCTCGGCGATTGAGCTTGACCTCACCGATCCCGCGGCAACGGAGAAGCTCATGGCGGAACTTGACCGCCGCGGGGTGCTTCCCGACCTGTGGATCAACAATGCGGGGATTTTTGATTTCCACGCCGTCACGTCGCTGAGACCGGCGAGGATTGACCTCTACATGGACCTGCACATGCGGTCGCTGACACACATATGTCGCGAAGTGGGACGCCGCATGGCCGAGCGCGGCTCAGGCCACATCCTGAACATGAGCTCGATGAGCTGCTGGATGCCGATGCCCGGCATTGCGCTCTATAGCGCCACGAAAGCCTACATCCGCGTGTTTTCGCGGGCCCTGCGTCTGGAACTGAAAGACCGCGGAGTGAGGGTCACGGTTGCCTGCCCCGGCGGTATCGACACGTCGCTCTTCGGCCTGCCGATGAACCTGCGCAAACTCGCTGTGCGGCTGGGAGCCACGCAGACGCCCGAAAAGTTCGTCAAAGGGGCGCTCAAACGCACCCTCAAAGGGCGCAAGCAATATATCAACGGCCTGCTCAACCGCCTGGCGATAGTCTTCATCGGCGTGCTCCCTGACGCCGTGCGCTATCAGGTCAAACCGCGCCTGCTCGACAAGCTCGAGGCCCGCAGTCGCTAAAAATTACAAAATATTGAAACTTTTCAGCGCCAATATTTGTATTATATTGTATCTTTTCGCTAACTTTGCCCCATGATTCGGAGGATTTTGACATTCGGAGGATATTTCCATGATTTTTTCAACTCGCTAAATGAGTCAACACAACGAAAAATCAAGCAGGGACTGCTTCTGCTCGCCACGCAAGAAAGACTCACGAGCAAATTTGTGAAACCTATTAAAGACGGTCTCTACGAATTGAGAACAATCTGGAACGGGAATATATACCGAACATTCTTCATATTCGATAGCGGCAACATAGTCGTGTTATTCAACGGCTTCCAAAAGAAAACGCAGAAGACTCCGGGAAACGAAATAGCCAAAGCTCTAAAAATAAAAAAGGAATATTATGATAGCAAGAAATAATCAACTCGTAGACCTGACCCCGATGCTCGAGGCAGAGTTCGGTAAAATCGGCTCCCCCGAATGGAACCGGGCAGTAGAAGAAGCCGAAAACTTTTATTCCGGTCAGATGCTGCGCGACACCCGGCGCGAAGCCCGGATGACTCAGGCAGAGCTCGCCGCAAAGCTGAAAGTCACGAAATCATACATCTCGCGGATTGAAAACGGCGTCATAACGCCGAGCGTCACGATGTTTTTCCGCATCATCGACGCCCTGGGCATGCGCGTTGAAATCGTCAAACCGCTCTTTCAATAACCATCGAATCAATTACTGGTAGGTTCTATAAATTAAATATTTGCATATCAGAGAAATAATTCGTATCTTTG
>CAZKOF010000071.1:0-7727 GCA_964554335.1 uncultured Bacteroides sp. | reverse complement strand
TAACATTCGTTAACCTTTGAAAACCCGACGGGCCGGTTCAGGGTGGGGAGGGAGTATCGCCGACCCACCCGGCGGAGGCGGGGATAATGCAATAAATTAGCGGGAGGCTGCGTTAGAGTATATATGTGCAAGTGGTCTCGCATATTATTGTGGGGACTCGTGGTGTTGGCCACGGGCATGATTGCGTCGTGTTCGGCGCGAAAAAACACTGCCGGCAACCGCAAGTATCAAGCCTTTATCACACGCTATAATATATATTATAACGGTGACGAGCATTTCAAAGAGACTTTGGCCGATATGGAAAAGAGCTACGAAGACAACTACACGGACTTTCTCTTTCCCCACCCTGCCGAAGCTAAAGGAGAGCCGAAGGCACCGCAACCGAGCGGCGACTTCACCCGTTCGATAGAGAAAGCGCAGAAAGCCATTCAACTTCGAAGCATAAAAACCAAACCTAAAAAAAAATCAGGCAAACAGAGCGCCGAATACAAGCAATGGCTCAAACGCGAAGAATACAACCCGTTCTTGCATAACGCCTGGATGATGATGGGTCGCAGCCAGTATTTCAACGGAGACTTTTCAGGGGCCGCGGCCACGTTCTATTATATCACACGACATTTTTCATGGCTTCCGGAGACGGTCGTCGAAGCGCAATTATGGCAAGCCCGCAGTTATGTGGCTTTTGACTGGGCCAACGAAGCGGAGACGATTTTCAAGCGCATCAAACCCGAACAACTCACAAACGGCAGACAGAAAGCGCTCTATGACTTCGTAGAGGCCGACATCGCTCTCAAACGAGGAGAGTATGGCGCCGCGATTGCGCCGCTCGAGCGCACTATCAGGCGTACCAGCGGAGCCCAAAAAGTTCGCCTGCGCTTTCTTTTGGGCCAATGTCTTGCCCGCGAGGGGCGAAAGGAGGAGGCCTATAAAGCCTTCAAGCAGGCCGCAGCAGGCGGAGGCACAACCTACCGGACCAAGCTCAACGCGCGAATCAAGCAAAGTGAGGTATATAGCGGCAAAAACAACGCGCCGGAAATCCGGAGTCTGAAGCGGATGACCAAACTGGACCGCAACAAGCCATATCTCGACCAAATATATTATGCCATAGGAAATCTTTATTTAAACGATGGCGACACCGTGCACGCCATAGAGAACTACATTCTGGCATCAGAAAAATCGGAGCGCAACGGCATCGAAAAAGCCATCAACAACATCACATTGGGCGAACTCTACTTCGGCCAGGGACGCTATGACATGGCCCAGCCGCGCTACTCCGAGGCCATACCTCTGCTTCCGGAGTCATTCGACAACTACACGCTGCTTAAGAAACGCTCCGATGTGCTGGACGAACTCGCCATATACTCTCAGAACGTAGTTCTGCAAGACTCCCTGCTACGCCTGTCGGAACTGTCCGAAGAGGAACAGATAAAAATTATCAATAAAATCATCGACGAACTGAAGAAAAAGGAGAAAGAAGAAGCCGAGGAGGCTGCGCGCGCCGAACACGATGCCGAAGTAGCCGCCAACCAGACCGGCGACAACTCAGCCAACGCTCCGACTCAATTTCAGATGTCGTCAAAAGATGACTCATGGTACTTCTATAACTCGGCCACCGTTTCGGCCGGCCGTACGGCATTCCAACGCAAATGGGGTTCCCGCAAACTCGAAGACGACTGGCGACGTCGCAACAAGTCGTCGTTCAGCTTCTCGGACTTCGACAACACTACCTCTGACGAAGACACAGACACTCAGCCCGAGAACCCCGACGGCACAGACCCCTCCAGCTCCGACAACGAAGAAGACGCCGAGGCCGCCAAACGCGCCTCAGACCCCCACTATATCGAATATTACCTTGCCCAAATACCCAAAACCGACGAAGAAAAAACAAACGCCCACGAAATCATTCAGGAGGGACTCTACACCATGGGCTCCATCCTGAAAGACAAGCTCGAAGACTTCCCCGCCGCCGAGACTGAATGGGACAAACTGCTATCCAAATATCCCGACAATATCTATCGCCTCGACGTATATTATAATATGTATATAATGCTGATGCGATTAGGGCGCACGTCAGAAGCCGAGAAATGGCGCCAGCTCATATTGGGCGATTTCGCCGAAAGCAAATATGGCATGGCTCTCCAAAATCCCGACTACATCGAGAACCTCAAAGAGATGCCGGCCGCCCAGCAGGCGCTCTACGACGAAGCTTACTCGGCCTATCTCAACAACGACAACGCCCGGGTTCACGGCGCCTACGAAGAGATGATGCGCAAATATCCCGTTAGCGAGATAATGCCGAAATTCATGTTCCTACATGCCCTGGCCTACGTGACCGAGAAGAAACCCGATGAATTTTCGGCAACGCTCAAAGAGATGCTCGAACGCTATCCCGACACCGACATGACCCCCGTTGCTTCAGCCTACCTGAAAGGCCTCGGTCAGGGGCGCAAAATTAACGAAGGGGACGGAAGCAATACCCGAGGTATGATTTGGGACATCCGCCTGATTACCCCCGGCGACTCCGCATCCGTTACCGCCGAAGGAGGAGCTGCGGAATTCGCCTTCGACCCGAACACCCCTCAATTCCTCGTGCTCGCCTATCCTACCGACACCATTTCGCCAAACGAACTGCTATACCAGATCGCGCGCCACAACTTCAACTCTTTCGTGGTCAAAGATTTCGATCTCGAGCAAATGAATTTCGGCCAACTCGGGATGTTGTTAGTCAAAGGCTTCAACAGTGTAACCGAGGCTGAACACTACCGCACCCTGCTGGGACGGTCAACCCTCATCACCCTGCCTGAGCAGGTGCGTCCGTTCATTATTTCAGAAGAGAACTTCAGCAAACTCCTCAGCGGCGGACACTCACTCGAAGAATACTTCAGAGCCGCAGGCGATGCCTCTGTCAAAAAAACCGAGACCGACGTCGGACTCACGGACGACAGCGACGAACCCGACGACCATGAACCGAAACCAGGATCAGAAGGTGACGTTGAGATTGAATCCGACTAAGCGAGAGGATATCACCGGCATCGTCTGAATTTCGAGCGTGCGGGACTTGGCTGCCTTTCGGGCGGGATTGCCTCCAAAAAGCCCTACGACCTCATTGACCGGGTCAACCAGAAAGGCCACGATATTGCCCACAACAGGAGAACCGAAAAGACAGTAGTTGTTGGCAACGAGATAACGCTTTATGCGGAAGAAGCCCTCACCCATGACAGACCCAACCAACGGCGTTATAAAAATATCCTGATACGACGGACGCTCCATGAACGCCTCGATGCCGAACTCCCAGCAAAAGGTGGAGATTCCCGCACAGAAGAGTAATGAACCCCAAAAGCTGAAGCCACACGACCTCGCCGCCATAAAATACGCCGCGCCAGAATACGGATGAAGAACGAAATTAAACATCGGATTGTCATGGTCCCACTCCGGACCCTCCTTCAATACATGTTTGCGCCAACGCGTCCACAACGGAACATGATGAAACTCCGCACGGTTCCAGTTCGTCGCATCCTCGGGAAGCAGCTCGAGTACAAACAATGCCGCCACGTAAGCCCCCGTCAGCACACCGGCATTAACCCACATTCTCTTCCAGTCCGGATGACTGAACCCGAGATTGAGGTTCCGTTCAGGAAAACAATAGATTGACTCCACCGGCCGCTCGATCGGATGCAGCGTATTGATCGGGAACACAAATTCACGGTCAACGGGCTCAATGACCGTGTCAGGCAACGCAGGCGATTCGGCCCCGGCAACATGGGCCGCACACAATATGATGAATAGCGAAAACAGTCGATTCATAAACGCGAGAAATAATTTACCGATAAAACACCCATCAATGCCCCAAAGTTGAGAAAGCAATGAAAAAAGCCGCAAAAAACTTGTACAATAAAAAAAAACAACGTAACTTTGCAGCGCAAATAGCAAACGGGGTATTAGCTCATCCGGCTAGAGCGCGACACTGGCAGTGTCGAGGTGAGCGGTTCGAGTCCGCTATACTCCACCAAACAACGACGAGGATGTCCAATAAATCCAATTAAAACGAGGGAAAATTCTGACTTACCGCCAGGAACATGATAGCGGTATAAATTCTCAAATTTTGACACAAAAAAGCAGAAGCCGGCTAACTTGAATTGTTAGCCAGCCTCTAACTATCGGCGTAATATATTGGCCGGGGATTAGCGGTGGAGGAGTGTCGCGGAGGTGAGGTCGAGGGGCCAGCAGAAGGCGGCGGCGGTTGTGCCGTCGGGGTTGGTGAGAACGGTTACCAGGCCGGCCGTCACATTCTCATAAGGGTAGACGGTCACGCCCTCGACGGCGGTGTTCCGGGCACTGCCGCAGAGCAGGGTGCCGCCGGTTGCTTCGGCGTTGGCGGCCTTGACTCCATAGTAGGCACCAAAAGCGTAGACCACGCCGTCGCTCATCGTCAACGAGGCGTCGGAGCTCAGCGCCGTGCTGCCCATTCCGATGGCTGAGATGTCGATGCCGCCGGCCGTAATATTGATGTTGCCATGCGCGTTTAAAGCTTTGGGCACGGATGAGTCGGAGTCCTCGGAGGTCGCCTTACCGCTGTTGGCAACCGTCAGCATTCCGCCGGCAATGTTGAGGTCGAAATCTGCGGTGATGCCTTTTGCGCCCATACCGGTAGCGGTCAATAAAATCTCTCCGCCCGAGATTGTGATTGTCGAGTCGCTCTTGAGGCAGCAGGGGGAGCTGAGGGTGGCGTCGTCGGGGTCGATTGCGGCATCGCCCGAGGCGTTGAGGCTCAACCGGCCTCCGCGCAGGGCGATGCGTCCGTCGCACTTCATTGCCTTGCCCGCGGGCGCGGAGGTATGGGCATAGATATATCCGCCCGTGACCTCGATGCCGCGATAGCCGTTGTTGATGCCCGAGCCGTCGACATGGATGGCGTTCTTGCGGGCGTCGGTGACGGCCAAAGTAGCGCCGGGGTTCATGAAGAGGAAGCCGTCGGTTGCGAAACCGTGGCGGTTGTTGCCCACGACTTCTAGCACACCGTCGCCGCAGATAATCACGTGGTCGGCGGCATAGAAGCACCCTTTTCGCTTGGAGGTCTTATACTCATAATCCTCACCGTCGGCCAGGCGGCTATGGCCTTTGAGCATGAGGAAAACGCGCTTGGCGATCTGGTCGTTGATTGCGGGGCGGTCAGAGGCCCGGAGCGTCAGGTTGTCGAGCTCGATCATGTGTTTGTAGTATCCGGTAAGGGTCAGCGAACCGGCGTCTGACGAGCCTGAGAGAACAACGCGGGCGCCCTTCGTATTGCCGAGGTTGAGGGTTATGTTGGCGCCGATGGCGGTGTGGGTGACGCCGGCGGGTGCGGTAACGGTCGCGGAGTTTCCGTTATAGACGATGCTGACAGTGTTATCCCAGCTGTTTTCCTCGGGGTTCAGGTCAGCATTTCCGGACTGATAACTCACGGCGTCGGTTGCCGTCTCGCCGCCGTAGGTGGAAATGTCATAGTTGAACGACGGTATCGACTCGGGGTCATAGTCGGGAGTTTCGCCCTCGCCGTCAACATTAACGGCAGGCTCGGGGTCGGGTTCGGGATTGGGGTCGTCGTTGGTGCATGCGCCCATACAAAGGAACAGCAGTGCGGAGATAATTTTGCGTAGTTTCATTGCTTAATAAATGATTTTGAAGTTATCTGAGTCGAGGCCCGCGGGCATGTATTCGCGGAGCTTTTCGAGACCTTCGCGGTCGGTCGTGACATAGACGGGTTCGGAGCCCGATGCGGTAGCCATGCGCGTGCCGATATAGTCTTCGGCAAAGCTCAGGCCGTCGTAGTCGCCATATTCATCGGAGCCGCTGCGGTTTGCCACGACCATGTAGGCCTGGTTCTCAATCGCCCTGGCCTTTGCGAGGGCCTCGAGGCCCACGGCTCGCGACTGCGGCCAGTTTGCCGGCAGCAGGAAAATGTCGTAGGCATAGCGATTGCGCGTCATAGTGTTGCGGCACCACACGGGGAAGCGCAGGTCGTAGCAGATGCCGAGGGCGATGTTCCAACCTCGGTAGCGCACGACGGGATACGTTGTCATCCCCTCGCGCAGCAGCTGCGCCTCGGGCGAGACGTGGAAAAGATGACGCTTGTTGACGAACGTTGTTTCGCCGGTCGGTTCGATGATGAAACCACGGTTATAGAATTCCGAGCGCCCCTCGTTGCAGGCGAGGAAACTGCCGGCCAGAGCGAGGTGATGTCCGGCGGCCAGGGCACGCAGGCGCGTCATTGTCGGTCCGTTGTCGGGCTCCGCCTCGCAACCGAGCTGCGCGGGCTCGGCAATGAACCCTGTCGAGAACAGTTCGGGAAGACAGACGATGTCGGTTGCGGGACGCAGAGCCGCCACGGCCTCCTCGACGGCTTTGATGTTGGCGGCACGGTCAGCCTGCGCTATGTCAAGAGGCAGAATTGCGATTTGAAGCGGGGAGTTGATCATTCGGAATCGGCGGTTGAGAATTTTTCGGGATATAGCCCTGTGTACGGTTTATAGTAATCTTTTATCGCGCGCATGTCGGCATCGACATTTCCGGTCGGGGTAAAGGTCGAGAGCATCTCGATGCGCTTGGTGGCGAAGTCGACCGACGCCAAAGTGACGGGCACTCCGGTCTCGTAGGCAACATGCAGAAAGCCGGTGCGCCACTTGTCGGTCCGCGAGCGCGTGCCCTCGGGGGTGACGGCAATCACCAGACGCTCCGAGGCGTTGAACATCTCAATAAGCCGGCGGGTCAGAGATTTCCCGGGGGTGCGGGCCACGGCAATTCCGCCGATAGAACGGAAAAGCATTCCCAAAGGCCAGAAAAACCACGAGGCCTTCATCAGGAAGCCCGAACGGCGGCCAAGCGATGTTATCGCGAGCTCGCAGAGGATGAAGTCCCAGTTCGACGTATGGGGCGCCACGCAGATTATGCACTTGGGATAGTCGGGCGTGGCCACGCGAACATGCCAGCCTCCAATCCTTAGGAGCTGACGCGATAGCCATTTGAGCATAAGACCCCTGAGCTTAGTCGGAGTTCTTCGTCAGGCCGGCAATGGCGTTCATGCGGTGAACGGCGTCGGCCAGCGTTGCGTTAAACTGCTTGTGGAGCGTGGCGAACGCCCTGCGGAAATATGCGTTCTTGGCCTTCCGATAGGCGCGGGCGCAATCAAAGTCCTTAGGACCCTTGTCATAGCAGAAGTTGGTCTTGGCTATGGTCGACTCCTGAAGCACGGCAATGTCGACGATGAGCTGATTCACTTCGCCGAGTTTCTCTTCAGGGCAGATTTCTGCAATAATGAGGCATTCTCCCACGAGGTCACCGCAGATGTAGCGTATCTGTTTCTTTAGGTCGCGTTTGCTTTGCATGATCTTTATTTATTGGTGGTTATTTTTGCCTCAAATTTACGCAAAAAAGATGAGTCTGAGAAAAATTTCATGCAAAAAAGTTTGGAGGGTAAGAAAATATGCGTAACTTTGCGGTGTAGTTATGCGCACCACTACACTTCTAAACCAACCAAATTATCTAAAGGTAGGTTCTATTAATTGGTTTATCAGCGCGTAATGCAGAACCCCAAAAGCATCATTGCACTGATTCGTGAGTACATCACGAATGCAAAAGTAGCGATAATTTAAGACTTATACAAGCTTTCACTTCTTCATTTTACATCTTTTTGCGTTTTTTTGGGGGGGGGTAAATGTCTGTGTGTCAATATTATATCGTTTGTGGGTTTT
>CAZKOF010000070.1:0-7816 GCA_964554335.1 uncultured Bacteroides sp. | reverse complement strand
CTTTTGGGGTTCTGCATTACGCGCTGATAAACCAATTAATAGAACCTACCTTAAGTTAAATTTATCAAACCATGAACTATTATAAATACCTTAAATCTGAACAGATAACGAACCGTTCTTACTAATGATCTATCGGCCGATTGCGGGCGAATGCTCCCCGTTGTCAGCCTTTTATGCTTTAATATCTTTACCTGAAAAATCGTTATCAATCATTATCATCAATCACAGAATGAGAAAAAGATCCTTACCCTGGCGCCAAGCTCTTATCGCGCTTGTTGCTATGAGCACGATGGCTCCGTTGTCGGCTTTTGCCGCATCGGATCCTTCCGGCGCTCCGCAAGCCGAAAGTTCGACCGCGAAGCGTACTGTGACCGGTACGGTTGTCGATGCAGCTGACGGCGAGCCTCTTCCCGGCGCGACGGTTGCATGTGTCGGCGACAAGTCCGCAATTACAGCCACCGACATTGACGGTAACTTCAGCCTCAACATTCCGATGAAGAAGAATGTGACGTTGTTGGTAACCTATGTCGGCTACAAAGAAATGCGCGTACCCGTGGGCGACCTCGGATACGTAACAATAGAGCTGAAGGGCGACGACAACACTCTGGACGAGGTAGTCGTTGTCGGTTCCGGCACGCAGAAGCGTGTGTCGGTGACCGGCGCCATCACCTCGGTCAAAGGCGATGAGCTCAAGCTCCCCTCGACAAACCTGACCAATGCCCTCGCCGGTAAAATCGCCGGTGTGGTTGCGCAGACAACCTCGGGCGAACCGGGCTCGGCCGCAGAATTTTATATCCGCGGTATCGGCACATTCGGAGGACGCACAACCCCTCTGATCCTCTTGGACGACGTTGAGATTTCGGCCAATGATCTCAACTACGTGCCTGCCGAAAACATCGAGTCATTCTCAATCCTGAAAGACGCCTCTGCAACGGCAATCTACGGTTCGCGCGGCGCAAACGGCGTTATGATCGTGAAGACCAAAGGCGGTGACTACAACTCGCAGACCAAAATCGGCGTAAGTTTCGACGCATCGTTCAACTTCATCGACAAGTTCCCCGACTTTGTCGACGGCGCACGATATATGGAGCTATATAACATTGCGCGTCTCAGCCGCGGTTACGACTCCCGCTACACGGCCGACGAAATCCGCTGGACCCGCGACGGCGTCAACCCCTACCTCTATCCGAACGTGGACTGGAAAGACGTTCTTTTCCGTAACATGGCCTCGCGTCAGCGTGGCAATGTGAACGTAAGCGGCGGTGGTTCGAAAGTGAAGTACTACATGTCGATCGACGTGCAACATGAGGACGGTCTTCTCAACACCGATAAACTCTACTCCTGGAACAATAACATCCAGCTCTATAACTACACTTTCCAGAACAACATCTCCTACAAGCTGACCTCGTCGACGACCATCAGCATGAACATGAACGCTCAGATTAGGCAGAAGTCAGGTCCCAACGTCGGGACGGCCAGCATTTTCAATTACACGCTGACCACCACTCCGATTTCTTTCCCGATCACCTATCCGGCACAGGAGGGCGACGACCACATCCGCTACGGCTCGCGCAAATATTCTGAGCACGTTCTGCAGAACCCCTACGCAGTTCTCAACACCAGCTACGCCCAGACCAACGAAACCACGCTCAACACCGTGGTAAAGGTTAACCAAGACCTCGACTTCATCACCAAAGGTCTCCGCTTCGAAGCATGGGTGAACCTCAAGTCTTGGAGTTCGATGAGCTTCAGCCGCTCGATTACCCCTTATTATTATGCTTTGGCCGGCTCAATCAACAATTACAAGAACTCGGCCGGCGAGCTCAATCCCTACCGCGAAGGCGACACCTACCGTTACAACGTCCTGCAGTCGGGTAACAACTACCTCAACGAATCTGACCTCACTCGCTCGACCGACCAGACTTTCGAGCTTCAGGCTCGCTTCGACTGGAACCGCAAATTCGGCCTCCATGATGTCAGCGCTATGGTAATCTACCGTCAGTGGGAGTTCCGCAACGCCGTGCTCCCCAACCGCAACCAGGGCTTCAGCTTCCGCGCAACCTACGACTATGCCCACCGCTACCTCGTTGAGTTCAATGCCGGCTATAACGGCACCGAGCGCCTCGCTTCCGGCCACCGCTTCGGCTTCTTTCCCGCAGGATCTATCGGTTGGGTAATCTCCAATGAACCGTGGTTCGAACCCGCATCGAGCGTCCTTACCAACCTGAAGATTCGTGCATCACACGGTATTGTGGGTTCCGACGATCTTCTCTCGCCGGGCGGCTCCTACTTCCTCTACATCGACAAAATTAGCGGCAACGACATCTCCGCCCTCAAGTGGCGCTCCGGTGACTACAACATCACCACTATGCAGCTCGGCGGCCCGCAGGTCACTTACTATGCCGTCAATAATATCGGCTGGGAAAAATCACGCAAAACCGACGTCGGCATCGAGTTCAGCCTTTTCGGCGACCTGACCGTGAACGCTGACCTCTTCTGGGAACACCGCTACGACATCTTCCTGCAGCGTGAGGCTTGGCCCGCATCTCTCGGCTATGACCAGGCGACTCCTTACTCGTCAAAGGGTACCATGGAGAACAAGGGCGGTGAACTCTCGCTCGCCTACAACAAGCGACTTAACAACGACTGGACCATCGGCGTGACCGGAACGTTCACCTACTCCGAAAACCGCGTCAGCGATTGGGACGAACCCGTCTACCCCTATACCTGGATGATGGGCACCAACATCCCCTCCTCCAGCTCTCGCACTTTGGGCTACATTGCCGAAGGTCTCTTCCAAAGCGAAGAGGAAATCGCCAACTCCCCGACCCAAAACATCGGCTCGACGCCACAGGTCGGCGACATCAAGTACCGTGACCTCAACGGCGACGGCGTTATAGACAACAACGACCAGACGATGATCAGCGAATATGGCCGCGTGCCCCGTATCCAGTATGGTTTCGGCGTTACCGTCAACTGGCGCGACTTCGACTTCGGCGTGCAGTTCACCGGTTCGGCCAAACGTACAATAATGATGAGCGACATGCACCCCTTCCAGGAGGGTGGCACGAATGCTGACGCACGCAACGTGCTCCAGTGGATCAGCGATAGCTTCTATGATCCTATCAACGACCCCGACAACTTCGACGTTGAATATCCCCGTATGGGTACTGTGCAGACCGATGTCAGCAACAATAGCGTGAACTCGACCTGGTGGATGCGCGACGGCTCTTTCCTGCGCATGCGCAACATCGAGCTCGGCTGGCGCTTCCCCTATGGCCGCGTCTACGTTTCGGGCCAGAATCTGCTGACTTTCGCACCGTTCAAACATTGGGACCCCGAACTCTCGGGATGGAACTCTTACCCGATGCAGAAAACTGTTTCAGTAGGCGTGCAGATTTCCATCTAACCCTTACAAAAAAACACATTGAAACTCATGAAACTCAAAAATATCTTCAAATTCGCAGTCATCGCCGCTGCTGCGGCAACGATGACGGGAGTGACATCCTGCAACTACCTGGATGTTGTGCCGCCGGAACAACCCGGTCTGCCTGACGGCATGAAGAATCACGATAATGCGAAAGGGTTCCTCTACTCGTGCTATAACAAGATGTTCCAGCGCGACTACCTTTGCCGCGACTATCGTTCGACCATCAATGCCTCAACCGACGAGTACCTCATCACCGAAACATGGTATGCCAACGAAGGCGCTCCGGCCTACGCAATTCTGCGCAATACGCAGACCACCACTGCTCCCGCCGGCTATGACCCCGACTTCTGGAACACTTTCTATGCCGGCATCGGTCAGACCCTGCTCTTCGACCAGCAGCTCGACGACGAGGGTCAGAAGAACGACGTCAACCAGGGCAATACAGCCGAATATAAAGAATGGAAAGCAGAATCGCGATTCTGCCGTGCGTTCTACCACTTCCAGCTCCTGCGCCTCTACGGTCCCATACCCATCACCAACGAACTCGTCAGCCAGGAAACCGGCCTCGATGAATATCCCGGTCGCTCCCATTTCGACGCTTGCGTGGACTGGATTGCCGCCGAACTCGATGCCGCGGCTGCAGACCTGCCCGAAACCCGCGACCCTCAGGATCTCGGACGTGCAACTTCGGTTATCTGTAAGGCTCTGAAGGCGCGCTTGCTCCTCTATGCCGCTTCCGACCTCTGGAACGGTAAGTTCCCCGCAGCTTACAACGGCTGGCGCAACACTAATTTCCAATCGACCCACAAGACTTATACCAACCCGGCCAATCCTAACGAGGAAGTTACGGACTATGAACTCGTGTATCGCGGCGAACCGCGCGAACTCCGTTGGCGTCAGGCCCTCGTTGCCTCGCGAGTTGCTCTGAATGCTGCAATCAAGGCCGGGTACCGTCTCTATGATCCCAAGTTCACCGATAGCAAGGACCTTCTCTATCAGGCTGATAGCCCTGACGTCGTTTGGGTGCCGAACGAAACCGACCTCGCCGCAAGCATGCAAGCGGCAAACGTTCAGCTGCTGAACACCAATGTCCCCAACTATGATCCCGAGGCCAACCTTCAGCCCGATGACGATAACTATATCGAAGCCGAAGAGTTCAGCATTGACGAGTTCAAGCGTGCCGTCTGGAAGCTCCGTCTTCTCAGCTCAACCACCCAGAGCGAGGGCAACACCGAGATCATCTGGTCGCAGAGTGAACAGGTCTACGGCTGGAAAGATGCCCGCCTGCCACGTAACGCCAAACTGATTACCAAAGACGGTTCGACCAAGCGTTGCGAAGGCTGGAACGGCGTGGCTCCCACGCTCTACACCGTTGAGCACTTCCTCAACGCCGACGGCACCCTGCCCGGCGGTAACTATTCGCTCGCATTCGGTCAGCTCGGCACGGACGCTTTCTATAACTTCCCGACCCCCACGGTTGACAACGGTGACGGGGACCGCACCGAAGTTACTAATATCTGCCTCAACCGCGAACCCCGCTTCTATGCCTGGATAGGTTTCCATAACGGAGACTTCCTCTCCGGCCTCGACGACGGCGAACCTCTGATTCTCGACATGCGCGACCCCCTCAAGCAGGGCCGTGAACTCGTTGAACGTAACTATTCCGCTACAGGCTTCCTTTCGATGAAGCATCTTGACCCCTACTATCACTGGGACAAGGACGGCAACGTTGTCAGCGGTAAGGAGTCGCCCGAGGTGTTCATCCGCATGGCCGAACTTTACCTCAACCTCGCCGAGTGTGAGGCCGAGTATGCAGATCGTTTCGGCGATAACCCGCCGGCCGAGTTTAATGCCGTTGACGAAAAAAATTCGGTTGCGAGTCTGGCTAGTGATGCAATCAAGCAGATTAACAAACTCCGCGACCGCGCATATGTCGGTCGACTCAAGCCCGAGATGATCGGCATGGTGGAAACCCTCAGTTCCAACGGTCAGCAAAAGACCTGGAACCTTGTTGAATGGGTTCGCAATGAACGCT
The DNA here is from genome assembly GCA_964554335.1 of uncultured Bacteroides sp. GTDB lineage: Bacteria > Bacteroidota > Bacteroidia > Bacteroidales > Muribaculaceae > UBA3263. Next base: position 2,351 of record CAZKOF010000070.1, on the reverse strand, counting down.
TCATCGAGCTCTATGACGAAGGTCAGCGTTACTTCGACGTGCGCCGCTGGGTTGCCGGCGAGGAATACTTCGGCTATGGCAAGCGCCGCGCACTCAACGCCCTCGTTGAAAAGCCCTCGGCAAAGGACTTCTTCCGTCCGATGATGGCCAACCCGCAATATACTTTCCACTATCGCGAGTATCTCTATCCCATCTATGTCGACGAGGTTTACAAGAACCCGCAGATGGTCCAGAACCCCGGTTTCTAATCGATTATCGCTAACCGAATAAACCAACAATAACGACAATATGAAAAAGTTATATATAGCTTCGGGCATTGTTGCTCTGCTGGCCGCCGCAACGTCGTGCGACAAGTATGACATCTATCCCGAACAATACGGCAAAGTCATGATGATCAAGGATGCCGGTGACCGTTCCCTGACCATCTATGCCACCGAAAAGGCTCAACCTTACTACATCTCCGTGATGAAGAGCGGCCATTCGCCCGAAGATCCTGCGCAAGCCACCATCAAGGTGCTCAACGAAAGTGAGTTCGGCGATTATAAGGAGAAGTACTACGGAAGTCGAGACTTTCCCGGTCTTGTTGCCCTGAACCCCGACTTCTATTTTTTGGGCTATGCCGACTGCACGCCCTCGGAAGGCAATCAGATCAGCCATGATTTCGTTGACGAGAATGACCGCTATTTCGGTGTCAATGTGGTTTTCGACGCCCAAAAGGTATCTGACTGGCGTGATCGCCTGACCGAGGCCGCAGAGTATAGCGGCAAGGACCCCGTTAAACTCAAAGACAAGGAAGAAGCGCTCGACACAATTAACAAATACACGTTCGTGGTTCCCGTCGGTCTCTTCTCGACCACCGATACTATCAACGCCGACAACCAGTATGTAATGGTGCAGCCAAACGTTGAGAATCCGGTTATGAGCGTCAGCGTCGGCAGCGGCGGCTATCTCATTGAAGATATCTCTCGCTCGAAACTTACCGGAGACGAAGACTACCAAATGGGTATGCTTGAACCTCAGGTGACTTTCTCAATTCCCTGCTCGAACCCTTACGGTTTCAGTGTGCAGGTTAACACGACGCAAGCGCTCGTTGATCTGTTCAGCGAATTCCATACCGACATTGCTCTAAATGCGTTGAGCAATGCCGGAGGGGTAATGCGTTACAACCTGCAGTCAAAAGCCCACTTCGACAAGGGCGTGACCGAGATCCGTCTCCCGTTGTCGATTGCCCGTGAATTCATGGATCCCGACCAACTTGACGTTAATTACGTTGTGCCTATGGAACTCGTTCCAAGCAAGAAGAACAACCACATGGTTTGGGACGACGCCTCCGAGGTGCCTTCGAAAGTGCAGCGAGCCCTCAAGCTTCCCTCGAACTCTACTTCCTGGGAGAAGAACGGTGAAACACACTCGTTCACTTACTATACTTTCTTCGTTGGCTATCGCGTGCTCGAAACTCCGTTGGAAATCACCGAAGACAACATTTTGGCTCAAAACGACTGCGAACCGACCGAAGGTTCCGCAATCGGCCTCTTCGATGACGACCTCTCAACATTCTATCACTCCAACTGGAGTTCGCCCGTGTTCCGCCAGAAACCTTACGGCTCATACATTGACTTCGCGATGCCCACAAAGGATCTCATCAATGCCGTTGCAATCCAGGTTTCCGCCCGCGTGCACTCCAACCCTGTGTCGCCAAAGGTGATTGCCCTCTACTACTCTAACGAATACAACGTGGATAATCCCGATGCTTCTTACTGGACCATCTTCGACGAAGATACTCCGACCTACAAGCTGAGCGGTGGCGACGCCAACGGTAAACTCGGCTCGGGCAAAGTGGGCTGGTTCGGAGGCATCAAGAAAGATAGCGAATGGCTCCGCGCCTCGGCTCCTTTCCGTTACCTGCGCTTCTGCGTTCTCGAGAACTCAAACGGCGAAGATATCACAACAACCGGTACCACGACCACCGGCTACTGGAACCTCGCGGAAATGAAGATTTACGGCACCGTGCTCAACTGATCTTCAACCAAAGTGAATATCCCGTCAGGAGGGTGTGTCAAAATTCAGTCGCCATTATGGAGGCCGAATGCTTTAGCTTTCGGCACCGCGACGCGAAGCTTGATTTTCAGGAGTTTGACGTAGTGGCCAAAGCTAAAGCATTGGCCCTCCATATTGCTTCGCGACGCGATTTTGAATTTTGACACACCCTCCTGATTCTGTGTAACCATCCGAACAAAGCCGACTTTTATAAGGTGTTTTTGATTGCGAACTTTGCAGTCAAAAACGCCATGTTTAACTTGAGGTAGGTTCTATTAATTGGTTTATCAGCGCGTAATGCAGAACCCCAAAAG
>CAZKOF010000069.1:0-7982 GCA_964554335.1 uncultured Bacteroides sp. | reverse complement strand
AAAATTGCCAACCGCCCAATATATGACGTAAATTCAATGAAAGTTACAGATTAACCGCGGTATCTATGTAAATCCCGGGTCCCGCCGACTGATTTACAGGGCCGCCCCATGAGTTGCTGACAAAATATTTGCGGGCGAAAACATGTTGAGCAGTTTGACTGCATCGACGCGGGACGGCATCGCCCGGCTGCACTTGCGCAAGGCTCTTCAGGAAACCTTGCGCTAATGTCATTTATTTTTCGTAAATTCGCAACAAATATCCAAAAACCTATAACAATCATTCATCATGAAAAAAACCGCCATCTGCAGTCTGCTCGCCTGTGCCGGCCTCGCCGCGGCGGCTGCCGAGCCCCTTTCGGGCTTTGCCTATGGCAACGCCGTGGCTCCCGACGGTTCGGAATGGCAGAACTGTCAGGCCCTGAGCCTCAACAAGGAGCAGCCCCACGCCTACTTCTTCAACTTCGCCTCGGTCAACGACGCCAAGAAGGTGCTCCCCGAGTTCTCGAGCTACTACATGAGCCTCGACGGAACCTGGAAGTTCAACTGGGTGAACCACCCCGACAAGCGTCCGCAAGACTTCTTCAAGCCCGACTACAACACCTCGGCGTGGGACGACATTCAGGTGCCCGGATGCTGGAACGTGCAGGGTCTGCAAGCCGACGGCTCGCAAAAATACGGCACTCCAATCTATGTCAACCAACCCGTGCCCTTCTTCCACGAGGTTGCCGTCGACGACTGGCGCAAAGGCGTCATGCGCGAACCCATCGACAAGAGCTGGACAACATATAAAGACCGCAACGAGGTCGGCTCCTACCGCCGCACGTTCACAGTGCCCGCCGACTGGGCCGGCCGCGAGGTCTACATCAACTTCGACGGCGTTGACTCGTTTTTCTACCTCTGGATCAACGGCAAGTATGTTGGCTTCAGCAAAAACTCGCGCAACCTCGCTCAATTCAACATCACCGACAAACTCAACCCGAAGGGCGAGAACATCGTTGCCGTCGAGGTCTACCGCTATAGCGACGGCTCTTTCCTCGAGAGTCAGGACATGTTCCGCCTGCCCGGCATTTTCCGCTCGACCTACCTGACCTCCACCCCGAAGGTGCAGATTCAGGACCTCGCCGTGCGCACGACCATTCCCGCCGACGCCAACCCGATGGGCCCTGTAGAGGCCACGGTATCGGTCGACGCGACCGTGCGCAACCTCTCGGGCAAGAAAGTCAAAGGCTACACGCTACGCTATGACGTCTTCCCCGTTGAACTCTACGCCGACGCCACGGGCGAGCGCGCGATGACCGGCATGCTTGCCGCTCCCCGCACCGACATCGCCCCCGGAGCCTCTCAGGAAAACCACTCGAAGTTCGTCCTGGCCGATGCAAAGCTCTGGAGCGCCGAGACGCCCAACCGCTACGTGCTCGTTGCGCAGCTGCTCGATAAGGACAACAAAAAGGTCATCGAAACCGTCAGCACCTACTTCGGCGTGCGCCAGGTCGAAATCCGCGACACCCCCGCTTCGGAAGATGAATTCGGTCTTGCCGGACGCTATTTCTATGTCAACAACCGCCCCGTCAAGCTCAAAGGAGTGAACCGCCACGAAAACAACCTCGCAACGGGCCACACCGTCACCCACCGGCAGATGGAGCAGGAAGTCATGCTCATGAAGCAGGGCAACATCAACCACGTGCGCAACTGCCACTACAACGACGACCCCTATTGGTATATCGTCTGCGACAAATATGGCATCTATCTCGAAGATGAGGCCAACATCGAGAGCCATCAATACTACTACGGCGACGCCTCGCTCTCCCACCCCGCAGAATGGCGCGACGCCCACGTTGCCCGCAACATCGAGATGGCCCGCGCCCACGTCAACCACCCTTCGATCGTGATCTGGAGCCTCGGCAATGAAGCCGGCCCCGGCCATAACTTCGTCGAAGCCTACAACGCCCTGAAGGCCTATGACCCCTCGCGACCCGTTCAGTATGAGCGCAACAACGGCATTGTCGACATGGGATCCAACCAATATCCCTCGATTCCCTGGGTGCGCGAAGCCGTCAAGGGAACCATGAACATCAAATATCCCTTCCACATCAGCGAATATGCCCACTCGATGGGCAACGCCCTCGGCAACTTTGTTGACTACTGGGACGCCATGGAATCGACCAACTTCTTCTGCGGCGGCGCAATATGGGACTGGGTCGACCAGGCAATCTGGAACCACACCCCCGACGGCACCAAATACATGGGCTACGGCGGCGACTTCGGCGACACGCCCAACAACGGCATGTTCTGCATGAACGGCATCCTGTTTCCCGACTTCACTCCCAAACCCGCCTACCATGAGGTCAAGAAGGTTCATCAATACGTCAGCGTGAAACCCATCGACGCAACCACCGGCACCATCGAAGTATTCAACAAAAACTACTTCACCACGCTCAACGACTACGACCAGCAGTGGATTCTCACCCGCAACGGCGTTGAGGTTGCCCGCGGCAATGCCGTCGATAAGCCCCGCATGGCCGTCGGCCCCCGCGAGAGCCAAACCTGGCGCATTCCCTACGACTTCAAGAGCCTCGACAACGAGGGCGAATACTACGTCACCCTGCAGTTCGTTCTCAACGAAGACAAACCCTGGGCCCAAAAAGGCTACGTTCAGGCCGAGGAGCAGATTCTCGTGAAATCGCCCGCTCCCTACCCCGCACTATCCACGGCCAACGGCCCGCTGCCCACTCTCACCGAAGGCGAGGCCCGAAACACCGTCAGCGGCGACGGCTGGAGCATTGACTTCGACAACGCGACCGGCGCCATCGCCTCACTGACCTACAACGGCAAGCAGATTATCACTCCCGGCAACGGCCCGCAGCTCAACGCCCTGCGCGCCCCGACCGACAACGACTTCCCCGTCTTCGGCCAATGGTTCGCCAACGGCCTCAACGACCTGCGCCATAAGGTTCTCGACCATAAGACCTACACCCGCGCCGACGGTGCCGTCGTGCTGCAATACACCGTTGAATCGCAGTCTCCCCGCGCCTACGGCATCACCGGCGGCGGCCTTCAGGGACGCTATGTCATCACACCCGGACGCGAATTCGGCCCGGAAGACTTCAAGTTCCTGACCAATCAAATCTACACCGTCTACCCCGACGGCTCCGTCGAGCTCCAGTCAGCCATCGACTCCAACAAGCCCTCGGTCCTGCTCCCACGCCTGGGCTACGCGATGACCCTGCCCACTGAACTGCAGAACTACACCTACTATGGCCGCGGCCCCCTCAACAACTTCAACGACCGCGAAACCTCGCAAAACGTCGGCCTATACCGCCAGACCGTAGCCGGGCAGTTCATCCCCTTCCCGAAGCCCCAGAGCATGGGCAACCGCGAAGACATCCGCTGGAACGCCCTGACCGACGACGCCGGCAACGGCCTGCAGTTCATTGCCCTCGACGGCACGATGAGCGCATCTGCAATGCCCTGGGACGACCTCGAGATGACCCTCGCCGCTCACCCCTATGAGCTCCCCGCATCCAAAGGCACCACTCTCCACATTGACACCAAAGACCTCGGACTCGGCGGCGCAAGCTGCGGCCAGGGAATAGCCCTGCCCGAAGACCGCGTCTATGCCGACGCACAGACATTCGGCTTCATGATCCGCCCCGTCAGCGCCTCGACCGACCTGCAGAAGCAGGCCGAGGTAAGCTCCGCGGGCCAACACCCCCTCTCGATTTCACGCGATAACGTCGGCACCGTCACCGTGACCTCCGCCGACCCCGAAGCCAAGATTTTCTTCAACGTCCGCCCCGAAGGCATGAACGTGCGCCGCGGCAAAGACCGCAAGATCAAAGCGACGGAATACACCGGCCCCATCGAAATGCGCAACGGCGGCGCCCTGACCGTCTGGGAAGCCTCCGCCCCCGAGCTCACAACCGTGCTCCACTACGACAAGATTGAAAAAGTGCCCCTCATCGTGACCTTCACCTCGGCCTACGAACCGGGGGCGGAGGGCGACAAGCTCGTTGACGGCGACCCGTCGACAATCTGGCACTCGACCTACGGCGTCACGGTGGCCCTCTACCCCCACTGGATTGAATTCGACTGCTCCGAAATCACAAACATCAAAGGATTCACCTATCTGCCACGCCAGAACGGCTCCAACGGCGACATCAAAGACTGGAAAGTCGAAGTCAGCACCGACGGCAACGCCTGGACCGAAGTGACCTCCGGCACCTTCGCCGACAACAAGACCGAAAAGAAAGTACTCTTCGACGCCCCCGCCAACGGCCGCTACGTGCGCTTCACCGCCCTCTCCAGCCAGGACGGCCAGGACTTCGCCTCCGGCGCCGAGTTCTCCGTCCTCGCCGACTAATCCCCTTCCCCTGCGGCCTCAACCCTCGCCTCCAAAAAAATTTTGAGGAAGTGTGAGGCCGCAGGCCGAACCCATAAAAGCCCCTAAATGCCCTTCAAACCCGACTTCCCCCACCGCCCGCGCCGCAAACACGCCCACGACTACCGCGCCCCCTGGAAATACCACCTGACCCTCTCCAAAACCCCCTCCTGCCCCGACTTCAGCACCCTCGAAATCAAAGACCTGACCCCCGAAGGAGTCAAAGCCAAGCTGACCCCGACGGGCGCCGCCATTTGGAAATGCCTGCATGCCCTGACCGAAATAGAACCGAAAATCCGGCTCTATCAATACATCATCATGCCTGACCACCTCCATCTGCTGCTCCACGTGCGCGAACCCATGAATCAACACCTCGGCACGGTCATAAACGCCCTGAAAACCCGAATAACACAAACACTCGGCCACCCTGCATTCGAACCTGACTACTACGACAAGATAATCTACCCCGAAAGAAACCTCAACGACATTTTCGCATACATCCGCCAAAACCCCTATAGACTCGCCGTCAGGCGCACAAAACCCGAATTCTTCCAACGCAGCCGCAACTTCCTTATCGGAGAAACCGAAGTCCAGGCCTACGGCAACCTCTTCCATCTACGCAATCCCTTCAAAATGCCGCTCGTCATTCACCGCGCCGACTCCGAAACCGACTATCAACGCAAACTTGACGACTGCCTATACTATGCCTCCAATGGGGGGAGTAATAGTTTCCCCATTCATCTCCCCTCGCGAAAAAACAATTCGCCGAGAAATAGAAGCCGCCGGCGGCAATGTTATTCTTTTAACCCCTGAACCATTGGTCCCCCGCGCCAAACCCGCGCGCCACGACTTCGACCTCTGCACCCGCGGCCAACTCCTCCTCATCGCCCCCACAACCGCCCCATCCTCCCCCTCCCCAACAATCACCCGCGCCCAATGCCTCATCCTCAACGCCCTCGCCTCAACCCTCGCCACCAAAAAATTTTGAGGAAGTGTGAGGCCGCAGGCCGAAATTTTGCGTAACTTTGCGCCCATGATTCAACAATGCGGACTATTATTTCTCTTTCTCGCCGTCGGCGAGCTGGTAGTATGGCTGACGGGCACGAGCGTGCCCTCAAGCATCATCGGCATGTTGCTGCTGACCCTCGCTCTGCAGGCCGGCTGGGTCAAACTTCATCAAGTTGAGCGCTTTGCCGACTTTCTGGTCCATAACATCGGCTTCTTCTTCGTTCCCGCCGGAGTAGGCCTCATGCGCTGCATGGGCATCATCGCCGACCAATGGCTCCCCATTGTCGGCGCCACCATCGGCAGCACTGCCATCATCATCGCCGTTACCGGCTGGACCCACCAAATTGCCCGCCGAACGGGCCGACGCCATGGACTTCTTCACTAACCCCCTCTTCCTCATCGCCCTGACCTTCATGGTCTTTCTCGGCTCGCAATGGCTCAGCCACCGCATCGGCCTGACCCTGTTTAACCCGATTCTGCTCTCTATCGCCGTGCTCATCTGTCTGCTCCTCGGCGTCGGCGTTGACTACGAAGCCTATAGCGAGGGCGGCCGCTACATCGAGTTTTGGCTCAAACCCGCCGTGGTTGCCCTGGGCGTGCCCCTCTATCGCCAGCTCTCAACCATCCGCAAGCAAGTCATTCCCCTGCTCGTTGCTGAACTCGCCGGATGCGTTGCCGGGCTGGTCTCCGTCGTTGTCATCGCCGAGATGCTGTGCTCTCGCTTGCTCCCAAAGCGGTCACCACGCCCATTGCCATGGAAATCTCAACCGCCCTCGGAGGCATTCCCGCCCTGACTGCCGCGGTGGTTGTCTGCACCGGCATCTTCGGCAGCATCGCGGGCTTCAAGATCGTCAGCATCAGCCATATAAAGAGCCCCATGGCCACGGGTCTCTCCATCGGCACCGCAGCCCACGCCGTCGGCACAGCCGCAGCCATGGAACGCAGCGAACGCTACGGTGCCTTCTCCTCCCTCGGCCTCACTCTCAACGGCATCCTGACCGCCCTCCTCGCACCGTTCCTCCTCCACCTCATCGGCTACTGATTAAAAATTCAAAATAATTACTAATTACTAATCGCTAATTACCAATTATTTTGTAAATTTGCGGGCAAGTAACCAAAACTCCAATAATTAGTGCAATATGAAAATCGACAATTACAACTTCGCCGGCAAAAAGGCGATTGTCCGCGTTGACTTCAACGTGCCCCTGGATGAAAACGGCCATGTCACCGACGACACCCGCATCCGCGGCGCCCTCCCCACCTTGAAAAAAATCCTCGCCGACGGCGGCTCGCTCATCATCATGAGCCACATGGGCAAGCCCAAAGGCAAGGTTAACCCCAAACTCTCTCTCTGCCAAATCAAAGACGTGGTTGCCGAAGCTCTCGGCGCTCCCGTTGAGTTCGCGCCCGACTGCGCAAAGGCTGCCGATCAGGCCGCAGCCCTGAAGCCCGGCCGGGTTCTGCTGCTCGAAAACCTCCGCTTCTATCCCGAAGAAGAGGGCAAGCCCGTGGGCATCGACAAGGCCGATCCCGCCTACGACGAAGCCAAGAAGGCCATGAAGGTGGCTCAGAAAGAGTTCGCCAAGACCCTGGCAGGCTATGCCGACGTCTACGTTAACGACGCCTTCGGCACGGCTCATCGCAAGCACGCCTCAACCGCCGTTATCGCCGACTACTTCAAGCCCGAAGACAAGATGCTCGGCTATCTGATGGAAAAGGAAGTGCAGGCCGTTGACAACATTCTCAGCAACATCAAGCGCCCCTTCACCGCCATCATGGGAGGATCGAAAGTGTCGACCAAAATCGGCATCATCGAGAACCTCATGGACAAGGTCGACAACCTGATTCTCTGCGGCGGCATGACCTACACGTTCGCAAAAGCCATGGGCGGCAAAATCGGCCAGAGCATATGCGAGGACGACAAGCTCGATTTGGCTCTCGACATCATGAAGAAAGCCAAAGAGAAGGGTGTGAACCTCGTGCTCGGCACGGACTGCGTTGCCGGCGACTCATTCTCGCCGGACGCCAACACCCAAATCTGCTCGGCCATGGATATTCCCGACGGTTGGGAAGGCCTGGATGCCGGGCCCGAGAGCAGCAAGGCTTTCGCCGCCGCCATTATCCCTGCCAAGACCATTCTCTGGAACGGTCCGGCCGGAGTCTTCGAGTTCGAGAAGTTCACCGACGGCTCGCGCGCAATCGCTGACGCCATTGTTAAAGCAACCAAAGACGGCGCATTCTCGCTCGTTGGCGGCGGCGACTCGGTTGCCTGCGTCAATAAGTTCGGCCTGGCCGACGAGGTCAGCTACGTATCGACCGGCGGCGGCGCCCTGCTCGAGGCTATCGAAGGCAAGGTTCTCCCCGGCATCGCAGCCGTGAAGGAATAAATTCCCGGTTACGCGAGAGACCCCTATAAGAGTGAGGTCCATAAAGCCGTCAGCGCGGCTTTATGGACCTCTTAGCATTTGGAGGCGACGGGCGGCGCGGTTGGTTTTGGGAAATAAAAATCAGCCTCCGGCCGCGGGAAGGGTCGGAGGCTTGTTGTAACCATCCGAACAAAGCCGACTTTTATAAGGTGTTTTTGATTGCGAACTTT
>CAZKOF010000068.1:0-8045 GCA_964554335.1 uncultured Bacteroides sp. | reverse complement strand
GATAGAACCCGGTTAGTCAACCCTCTCCAGAGAAACAGTCAACTCCTATCAGTTACCAAACCGAGTCAACCTTTTTCAGGAACGGACATCCCAAAAAGCAGGGACCCCCGCCGGGGCATCCCTGCTTTTTTTGTTTCGGGGATTTTTCGTAACTTTGCGGGTAATAATAAACTAATCTAATGATGGAATATAATCACAAAGATATCGAATCGCGGTGGCAACAATACTGGAAAGACCGCGAAATTTATAAAGTCGACGTCGACAACTCGCGTCCGAAATTCTATGTCCTCGACATGTTCCCATACCCCTCGGGAGCAGGACTCCACGTCGGACACCCCCTCGGCTACATTGCCTCCGACATCTATGCCCGCTACAAGCGCCTGCAAGGCTTCAACGTGCTCCACCCGATGGGCTACGACGCCTACGGCCTCCCCGCCGAACAATATGCAATCCAGACCGGTCAGCACCCTGAGAAAACAACCTCGCAGAACATTGAGCGATACCGCCGGCAGCTCGACAAAATCGGCTTCTGCTTTGACTGGAGCCGCGAAGTCAGAACCTGCGACCCGAAGTTCTACAAGTGGACCCAATGGGCTTTCCAGCAGATGTTCGACAACTACTACGACACCGCCCTCGACAAGGCGCAGCCGATTTCAAAGCTCATTGCCCACCTTGAAACCCGCGGAACCGAGGGACTCAACGCCGCCTGCGGCAAAGACATCGCCATCACGGCCGACCACTGGCGTGCATTGAGCGAAAAAGAGAAGAGCGACGCTCTGATGAACTACCGCATCGCCTACCTGGGCAACACGATGGTCAACTGGTGTCCGAAGCTCGGAACCGTGCTGGCCAACGACGAAGTCAGCGAGGGCCTGAGCCTGCGCGGCGGCTACCCCGTGGAGCAGAAACTGATGTATCAGTGGTGTCTGAGAGTCAGCGCCTACGCCGAGCGCCTGCTGCAGGGTCTGGATAAGATTGACTGGACCGACAGCCTCAAAGAAACGCAGCGAAACTGGATCGGACGCAGCGAAGGCGCCGAAATGCGCTTCAAAGTAGCCGGCAGCGACCTCGCGCTGGAAATATTCACCACCCGCGCCGACACGATTTTCGGCGTGACTTTCATGGTTCTGGCCCCTGAGAGCGCCTACGTCAAGCAGGTGACAACCCCCGAACGCCGCGCCGAAGTCGAAGCATACCTCAACGAGGTCAAGCACAAAACCGAGCGCGAGCGCATGATTGACAAAAAAGTCACCGGCGTGTTCACCGGCTCATATGCAATCAACCCCCTGACCGGAAAGCATATTCCCATTTGGGTCAGCGACTACGTTCTCGCCGGCTACGGAACGGGCGCCATCATGGCCGTTCCGGCCCACGACTCTCGCGACTATGCCTTTGCCCGCAAATTCGACCTGCCGATTATCCCCCTCATCGAGGGCGCAGACGTCAGCGAGCAGAGCTTCGACGCAAAGAGCGGAAAAATGATTAACTCCGCAGGACCCGAACTTGACCTCAACGGCATGGACGTCAAAGACGCCATTGCCGCAACAAAGAAATTCATTTCGGAAAAAGGCATCGGCAAGGTGAAAGTCAACTATCGCCTGCGCGACGCGATATTCTCGCGCCAGCGCTACTGGGGCGAGCCATTCCCCGTATACTACAAAGACGGCATCCCGCACATGCTCCCCGCCGATAAACTCCCCCTGCTCCTTCCGGAAGTAGAAAGCTACCTGCCGACCGAAGCCGGCGAGCCCCCGCTCGGACGCGCAAAGAACTGGCAGACCTCCGAAGGCTACCAGCTTGAGCTGAACACGATGCCCGGATTTGCCGGCTCGAGCGCATACTATCTGCGCTACATGGACCCGCACAACGATGACGCCCTCGTCTCGCCCGAAGCAAACGGCTACTGGCGCGACGTCGACCTCTACATCGGCGGCACCGAACACGCCACCGGCCACCTCATCTACTCACGCTTCTGGAACAAGTTCCTCTATGACCTGGGCAAGGTTGTCAGCGACGAACCCTTCCGGAAACTAATCAACCAGGGCATGATTCAGGGCCGCTCGAACTTTGTTTACCGCATCAAAGACACGAACACATTCGTTTCGGCCGGACTGAAAGACCGATATGACGTTACCCCGATCCACGTCGACGTCAACATTGTCAGCAACGACATTCTCGACACAGAAGCCTTCAAAGCCTGGCGCCCGGAGTTCAACACGGCGGAATTCATTCTTGAAGACGGCAAATACGTCTGCGGTTGGGCCGTGGAGAAGATGTCGAAGTCGATGTTCAACGTAGTGAACCCCGACGACATCGTCGATAAATACGGCGCCGACACGCTGAGACTCTATGAAATGTTCCTCGGCCCGCTGGAGCAGTCGAAACCGTGGGACACCAACGGCATTGACGGAGTCAACCGTTTCCTGAAGAAACTTTGGAAACTCTATGCCGGCGGCGTCAGCGAAGAACAGGCATCGGCAGCCTCGCTCAAAACCCTGCACACGCTCATCAAGAAAGTCACGACCGACATCGAGAACTTCAGCTACAACACGTCGGTTGCCGCATTCATGATTTGCGTCAACGAACTGACGTCGCAGAAATGCAACAACCGCGAGGTTTTGGAACCTCTGGCAATTCTCCTGACACCGTTTGCACCCCACATTGCCGAAGAGTTGTGGCACACGTTCCTCGGCAAAGACACGACAATTTGTGACGCAACCTGGACTCAGCACGACGAATCGCACCTGGTTGAAGCCGAGGTGACATATCCCGTGTCGTTCAACGGCAAGACTCGTTTCAACCTGACGGTCCCCGCCGGCATGAGCGGCGAAGATGTGCTGAAAACCGCGATGACCCACGAAAGCGCGGCCAAATGGCTCGACGGCAAGCAGGTTGTCAAAACCATCTTCGTGCCCGGAAAGATAGTGAACATAGTAGTCAAGTAATAAAACGTTATATTTAGCGTTATATGAGCGTGATAGTATTCGCAACCAACAATGCTCACAAGCTCGCGGAAGTCAGACGCATGACCGGCACGGCGATTGAAATCAAGTCGCTGGCCGACATCGGCTGCTTCGACGACATTGCCGAAACAGGCACGACTCTCGAAGAGAACGCCGCGCTGAAAGCCCGCTACGTCAGCGAGCACTATGGAGTTGACTGCTTTGCCGACGACACCGGCCTGGAAGTCGACGCCCTCGGAGGAGCCCCCGGGGTCTACTCGGCACGCTACGCCGGCGAAGACCGCAACTCCGCCGCCAACATGGCCAAACTACTTGGAGAAATGGCCGGAAAAACTGAGCGAACCGCACGGTTCCGTACGGTCATAGCCCTCAGTCGCGGAGGAGAAATCACCTGCGTCGAGGGAAAGGTTGAAGGTACTATCGCCGAAGAACCCCGCGGTGAAGGCGGCTTTGGCTACGATCCCGTGTTTCTCCCCTCCGAAGCCCCGGGACTCAGCTTCGCGCAGATGACTGCCGACGCAAAAAACGCCATCAGCCACCGCGGACGCGCAATGACCGAACTACTTAAACACCTAAAAACAACAAATGAATAAACTGATCATATCTCTTCTTGCCCTTTTCGGCGTCATGACGGCCTCGGCCCAGAATTTTGTGGGCACATGGGAACTGTTTCCGAGCTACGGAACGCCCAACCGAATCATTGAAACGCCGGAATATGTCTACACCCTCACAGGTGCAGTCAAAAACATCACGACCCCGACAGGAGGCTCGCTTAGCTTCTACGACAAGACCACGGGCGAAGTAGGCGCCATGAACACGACCAACCGCCTGAACGCCAACAAGGTCTACGACATGTGGTATTCTCCGGCCGACAAATGCCTGTTTGTCCTCTTTGAAGACTTCAACATCGACCTGGTCTATGAAGACGGACGCACAATCAGCGTGCCCGACCTGCGCGACGCAACAATATCCGACGACAAAAACATCAACGACGTTGCATTTGCCGGCGGAAAAGCCTACGTCGCGCTCCGAAGCGGCATGATTGTCATCGACATGGCCCACGGCGCCATTACCGAAAGCGCACTCTGGGGCAAGAACATCGAACGCATAGCCGCAAGCGAAAAGAAACTGCTAATATACTCCAAAACCGACAATCAGGTATATTTCGGAAACCAGGCCGGCTCACACCATAATTTCAACAACTCATTCTCTCCGGTAGCGTCGCTATATAATATCGGTGCATACAACTTCATATACCTCGGCAACAACAAAATATTTGCCACCGACATTGCTCGCGGCTACATCTTCAACGTTATCGAAGACAAAGCCATTGACGACACTCCTTTCTATATGACCAGATTGGATGATATTCCGTCAAGCATCGAAGCGGGCACAGTTCTGCCCACCCGGACGGGAGCCATGGTCACGAAAGGAAACGACATCTACTACATAAAATCTGACGGCAGTTTCGAAAAAGTCACGGTCAACGCCATCAGCGGCAACAAAGTTGCCGACTGGGACGCCGACGGCAAGCGCCCCTGGCTCGCCGACGCAACAGGCTTCGGCGAATATGACGCAACCGCCGGCGCCTTCACCATTGCCCGCGTCAAACCAAAAGGCACCAGCGGCAGCAACGTCGGCCGCATCATCCAACACCCCCTGACCGACGAATTCTACATATCCACCGCAGAAATCCACCAAAACTCAGATGTTTATAGTATCGCGTATGTAAATTCTTCAAATGCTGACATATATAATTCTAAAAATAAGACTTTTAGAATTATTCCATCAAATTTGTTGCGCAAATATATGGCTTCATTTGACATAAATCCCAATAATCCAAATCAAATATTCACAAGTAGGCATGTGTCTATGGGTGATATTGTGAATATTGATTCTAATAATATATTACCTCTGACTGTTGATAATACCGGTGTTGATAATACCGGCTCCCTTAAGAGTTGGCAAGTTGATAATTCAGGTAATTTATGGATGATTAAATGGAGTGCCGGTACTCCTTTTGGAATTATAAAAGCTCTTAAAGGTTCATGGGAGAACGAAATAAAAACTTCAGGTTGGAGCTATTATCTTTTCTCTGATCTTACAGGCAACCACTCCTCACGCATGATACTTGATATTGATAAGAATATAGCCATCATAAGTGGTCATAACGGTATCGGTGCACTTATGATGCCTGATGCAGATAAACCCCTTACTTCATCCTGCAAAACCATATATATAGATAATGCTACAGACTCCGACGGATCAACGCTTGGTGGATATAAGTATCCAGCTCTTGCCATTGATAAGAACGGTTGGGTATGGATTGGCAATGATGTCGGAGTGATGTATATCAAGGATTCGCGCGAAATGTTTAATTCCGGCTTTGCAGTTACGCGTCCGAAAGTATCGCGAAACGACGGCACCAATCTCGCAGACTATCTGCTGAATAATGTTGAAGTCATGTGCATTGCCGTTGATGAGAATAACCACAAATGGATTGGCACCATGGGTTCGGGCCTATATCGCGTGAATGAAGACGGCACGGAAATCCTTGAGCATCTGACAACCGAAAATTCCGATATTCCTTCAGACAATATTTTTACAGTCTGCCCCGACCGCAATAGCAACAACGTATATGTCGGCACTGCTGATGGCCTATCTATCTATCATTCAACAACTGCTCCGGCAGCTGATGACTACAAAAATGTCTACGCATATCCCAACCCTGTAACACCTGACTTCACCGGCTATATCACCATAACGGGGCTAAAAGCCGACTCACTGATAAAGATTACTGACGCCGCAGGCAATGTTTTTTATGAAACGACGAGCAATGGCGGCATGGCGCTTTGGAACGGCTGCGACGCAACAGGTCGACGCGTGCGTAGCGGAGTCTACTTCGTTTTTGCCTCAGAAACCGGTGAAGACGCTTCCGATGCCGCAGTAACAAAAATCGTAGTTGTCAACTGATGGAAAACATTCTGAAATATGCCGACGAAACCGACAAGGCTTACGGTCTTGCCGGTATGGCAATCAGCCTCGTTGCATGGGACGCCGAGGAATGGCTCGAAGCCATTAACCTCGACGCCCAAGCCGACGAGGCCATGCAGATGTCTGCAGAATTTTACCTCAACATAGCCCCTCGAATCGGAGCAAAAGCGCTTTGGGAACAATCATTAAAACGCTTCCAACTCACCACGGCCATGACTGTGGCCAATGTTGCCTGCAGAGAGATGGTGCGCAAACATCATGGCACACTTTCCGGAGAATCAGACGCAGCTCTGCGCACCGCCCTTTATGCCGAAGGCGATGCACTTTGCTCTTTAGAAAATGATGAAGTCAGCCGCATTTATGGCAAATCACTCACCTACTGCACGCGTCTCTTTACCCATCCGGGAGTTCAACAACTCGCAAACACCTTTGTCGCCAACCTGCAAACCCACCGCAATCTGACAGCCTCAGAAATAATCTCTATTCTCGAACCCCTGAATAGAATGTAAATTATGAAAAAAGCACTTACAATCTCAGAACAAGTCTTGAATTAGAAAGTGAAATAAAGGATTTGCTCGCGCAGAGACGCGAACCAATAACGTCGCAAATAATTATGGGTTGTACAAAATTTAATAAGATAAATTTGAAAATCTTTAATTTATTTGTAAATTTGCAGCATATTAACAGTGCCCTATAGTTATTTAGAGTGTCACTATATCTGCACTATAATAAGGATGTCAAGGCACCCGGCGTAAGCTTGAGGTGCCTTATTTAAATATTTACAATATATGGATATTATCATAAATCCCATAGGCGGATTAGCCAATAGAATGAGAGCTATTGCTTCCGGTATTGCTCTCTGTAATGAACATGATTTCAACTTAAAAGAAATAATATGGCCAATTAACTCAGATTTGTATTGTCCTTTTGACAAATTATTTGAACCTATAGATAATATACAAGTTAAAAGTATTTCTAACATAAAGAATATATTTTTATATGACGAACCACGTAAAAAAAATTTTTTCTTATCAAGATTATTTCAAACAGATAGATATTGTGGTAAAATTTTAGAATTACATTCTAATATATATGAATATATAAACTCATTAAACAATACAAAGAAGCCATTACTTATTCAAAGTGGCGGAATTTTTTATGATTTTACGCCTGAAGTATATAAAAACATCTTCATTCCAAGAAAAGAGCTAATAAATGAAGCTAAACAAAGAATACAATCTAATACTATAGGTTTACACATAAGAAGAACAGATAATTTAGTTTCAATAGAACAAAGTCCTACAGATTCATTTATACAAGCCATCAATGAAGAAATAAAGCGAGATAACACCGCAACTTTTTATCTTGCTACCGACGATGATGATGTAAAACAACAATTATCTTCATTGTTTGGTAATAAAAGAATTATTTTTTCTAAATTAACTGCCTCTCGCAAAACAGAGCAAGGAATAAAAGAAGCTGCTATAGAATTGTTATGCCTTTCTATGTGCAAAAAGATATTAGGGTCTTACTGGAGTAGTTTTTCAGAAGCAGCAGCTTTAATTGGAAATGTCAATTTAATTAAATTAAGAAGAATAAATGGTTAAAGAAAGGATTGCCTCTTTAGACGCTCTCAAATTTTTTGCTATTTTTTTAGTTATATGGGGTCATTACATTCAGTATTTTCAATCAGTTATACATTATAATCAACCTATTTTCAGAATAATATATTCATTTCATATGCCATTATTTATGGCTCTTGTCGGTTTCTTTTCAGCTTCTTTATCTAATCTTTCATTGAAACGCATAATTACAAAAAAATTTTATCAGTTACTATTGCCTTCAATAACTGTTGGTACAATAATATACTGTATTATAGGGGATTTCAATATAGAAACTATCAAAAGTTTATTTTTTAATAACATGTGGTTTCTAAAAAGTGCTTTTTCATGTTGCATCATATATTATTCTTTTTATAAAATAGCATCTGAAAGATCAACACCATATCTAATATTCGTATCTTTGATTATATCTCACTAGTGTCTCCTAAAATTTGTTAAAAATCAATTTTATGCTCTTATTAGGCTG
>CAZKOF010000067.1:0-8124 GCA_964554335.1 uncultured Bacteroides sp. | reverse complement strand
ATTTGATTGTTTAACTCATTAGTGCCCTCAAAAATTTTTAGTGGACACTAATGAAAAAACGTTATAAATTTCGACGTTTGGGGAATTTTAGCTAAATTTGTGCATTCTGAACCGTACACTATCAATCTCAAAATGGGAAAAATCATAGCTATAGCTAACCAGAAAGGCGGCGTTGGCAAAACAACCACCGCCATAAATCTCGCTGCGTCGCTCGCCGCAGAAAAAAAGCGGGTACTCATCGTAGACGCAGACCCGCAGGCTAACGCCACCTCCGGCTATGGCATCGACCCGCGCAAGATGTCGGGAAGCATTTATGAGTGTCTCGTCGACGACTATCCGGTCAACGGTTCGCAGGTAGCCACCTGCGTCGAAGGTCTCGATCTGCTCGGCTCACGCATTGACCTGGCGGGCGCCGAACTCGAACTCGTCAGCAAACCGAGGCGCGAAAGCGTCATGAAAAAAGCGCTTGCTCCCATAACGGATCAATATGACTATATACTCATCGACTGCTCGCCCTCGCTCGGCCTCATAACCGTCAACGCTCTTACGGCGGCTGACTCGGTGATTATTCCCGTCCAGGCGGAATATTTTGCTCTTGAAGGAATATCCAAGTTGCTTAACACTATCCGCATCATCAAGTCAAAACTCAATCCCGACCTCGAAATCGAAGGATTCCTGCTGACAATGTATGATGCCCGTCTGCGGCTTGCCAACCAGATATATGAAGAACTGAAAGGCCACTTCGGCGACATGGTGTTTGACACGGTTATTCCCCGCAACATCCGCCTGAGCGAAGCCCCGAGCCACGGCCTGCCCGCCCTGCTCTACGACCCGACAAGCCGCGGCGCGACGAGCCACACCCAACTGGCCAAAGAAATCATAAAGAAACATTCACATAAAAAATAACGTCACAGTCTATGCCTCAACCCCCGAAACAAGCTCTGGGCCGCGGCCTGGACTATCTGTTGTCGATGGACGACGTTCCCGCCCGCGGATCGTCGGCAATCAACGACATCCCTCTCGACAATATAAAACCTAATCCCGACCAGCCCAGACGTTCATTCGACGAGGAGGCACTGCAAGAACTTGCAACATCCATTGCCGAGCTCGGAATCATTCAGCCCCTGTCACTGCGCAAGGTCGGCACGGACGAATACCAGATTATCGCCGGTGAGCGCCGATATCGTGCGGCAAAGCTCGCCGGACTCCACTCGGTTCCCGCCTACATTCGCACAGCCAACGATGCCGAGCTCACGGAGATGGCCCTCATCGAAAACATACAACGCGAGGACTTGAACGCGATTGAAATCGCCCTGACATTCAAGAAACTCATTGAGCAATATGAGCTTACGCAGGAAAAACTATCGGGACGCATTGGCAAAAAACGCGCGACCATCGCAAACTTCCTCCGACTGCTTAAACTGCCGGCCGAAGTGCAGTTCGGACTGCGCGACAAACGCCTCGACATGGGCCATGCCCGTGCACTTCTGTCGCTCGACAATCCGAAGCTCCAGCTAAAGCTATATAGCGAAATTCTCGAGCAGGGGCTCAGCGTGCGCC
The DNA here is from genome assembly GCA_964554335.1 of uncultured Bacteroides sp. Classification (GTDB taxonomy): domain Bacteria; phylum Bacteroidota; class Bacteroidia; order Bacteroidales; family Muribaculaceae; genus UBA3263. Next base: position 6,564 of record CAZKOF010000067.1, on the reverse strand, counting down.
GCGTTGAAGAGCTGGCCAAGACCTATCGCGAAAAAGCCGCAAAGGGTGAGACAATCGACAAGACCCCTTCTCCGGCGGCACGCACTAAAGCGTCAGGCGAGTTCGACGTGCTCAAGCGCAACCTCTCGGCGGCCTTCAATACTCGCGTCCAATTCTCATGCAACAAGGACGGACGCGGAAAAATCGTCTTTCCCTTCGCCAACGACGAGGAACTCGAACGCCTCATCCGACTCTTCGACACCATCAAAGGATGATCCCCCCTCGCAGCTTCATACTCGCATCTATGCTGACGCTCGGCGTTATTCTCGGCGCCGCGGCTCAGGAGTCCGTGGAGCTGATTGACAACCTGACGATAGAAACCGTCGGCGACACAATTTTTTTTGACACCCGGCCCATAGAAATATGCGCCGACTCTCTCTCCGACGCTAACGGCGAGAAAATGCGCATTTTCAACCCCGACCCGACACGCGCAACATGGCTCAGCGTTCTATGCCCCGGGCTCGGCCAAATATATAACCGCCGTTATTGGAAACTACCGATAGTTGTGGGCGCATACATGGGCCTGGCATATGCGACAAGCTGGAACAACACCATGCTGCGCGACTACACAACAGCCTATAACGACCTCATGGACAACGATCCCGACACGAAGAGCTACATGAACTTCTTCGCCCCGGGAGTCACCGAAAGCCAACTCGACCAATCGTGGCTACAACAAACGTTTCAATCACGCAAAAACTACTTTCGCCGAAACCGCGACCTCTGCATCGTCGGGATGATTGCCGTCTATCTCGTTGCTATCGTCGACGCATACGTCGACGCTTCGTTGGCCCACTTCGATATATCGCCGGATCTCTCGATTCATTGGTCCCCCACCCTGCTCAAGGAAACCCGACATCCTCTGCCTGGTATCGGAGTGCAATGGGCTTTATGCTTCTGATAAACCCGAAAAATCATGAACCTAAAAAATATAATCATCACACTCTTACTCGCCATTATCTGTCTCGGCACCACCCGGGCACAGTCAGTGCGCGACCTGAAATATGAAATAACAGACACGGCAATCGTTTTCCCCGAAAGCCAACAAGCCGACGTTCACCGTCTTCTCAGCAACTGGTACCTGCGCAACTACACCGTGCTCGATACCATCGGACGTCCCGACGTCCCCGCAACCGACGAAGTCATTACCCAACGCCTGCAAGCTCTGCCAACTACGATAGAGATGCCTTTCAACTCCGTGGTCCGCAACTACGTTGACCTCTACACCAGGGACCGACGCTCGCTTGTTGAAACCATGCTCGGACTCAGCCTCTACTACATGCCGATTTTCGAAGAAGCCCTCGAACGCGAAGGTCTGCCCCTCGAACTCCGCAACCTGCCCATAATAGAAAGTGCCATGAACCCCAACGCCGTCTCGCGCGCCGGGGCTACCGGACTATGGCAATTCATGCTCCCGACCGCAAGAGGCCTCGGACTCGAAATCAACACCCTCGTCGACGAACGCCGCGACCCGATAGCATCATCCAACGCAGCGGCACGCTACCTCAAGCAACTATACGACATTTTCAACGACTGGGGTCTTGCCATCGCCGCCTATAACTGCGGCCCCGGCAACATCAACAAAGCCCTCGCAAGAGCCGGCGCAACTGAAGAATCCCCCAAAGACTACTGGGACATCTACTACCACCTCCCGGCCGAAACCCGCGGATATGTCCCGGGATTTATCGGAGCGACATACGCCATGACATACTATGCCGACCACGGCATATCACCAGCACTCGCAAAGCGTCCCATTCTGACCGACACCGTCCACGTCAACTCGCGCCTGCACTTCACCGCCATTGCCAATACCCTCAACATTCCCATTGAAGAACTCCGCATTCTAAACCCCCAATACCGCAAAGACATCATTCCGGGCGATATCAAACCTTACGCCCTGCGCCTGCCCTCACAGTTGGTCTACAACTACCTGATGTTTGCCGACACTATAAACGCCGCGTCACGCGCACTTGCCCCCCGCTCAACCGTAGAACTCGGCGGACGCACCATCGTTTCCGGCGAAGGCACCTACAAAAACGTCACCAAACGCCACAAAGTCCGCAAAGGCGAAACCCTCGTCTCCATAGCCGGACTGTACGGAGTAACCGTCAACCAAATCAAAAAATGGAACGGACTTAAAAGCTCCAAACTTCGCCGCGGAGCCACGCTGAAAATCACCGTGCGCGAATTCGTTCCATCACCTGCCAAAAACGAACCCTCACCGGCCATTGCAGACACAACAATCACAACACCCTTCGACACCACTGCCACCGCCCAACAACCCGACACCCTCCTCATAAACCGGCAACCGGCCGACACCATCGTCCCTACTGAAGCAAAAGCAGCCTCGCAACAACCGAAAAAAACTGCACCTTCAACACGCACCCACAAGGTGACAAAAGGCGAAACCCTCTATGCAATCGCACGCAAATATGGAGTCACCGTTGACCAAATCCTCCAAGCCAACAACCTCAAAAACTCCAACATCTCCATCGGACAAAAACTAACCATTCCCGCAAAATAACTCTAACCCCAAATAACCAAAACAATGAAAAAAATCACAACACGTATCGCAGCACTCATTGCCCTCTGCGCAGCAACCCTAACCGCTCAGGCCGGACCCTTCAAAATCGGCCCCGTAGTAGGCGTAAACATCAACTCAATAAAACTCAACAACGTTGCCGACAACTTCACAGCCGACAACCGCTGCGGCTTCGCAGTCGGCGCAATGGCCAAATTCACCGTGCCCATCATCAACATAGGCGTAGACCTCTCCGCAATGTATGAATACCGCACCACCACAATTAACCAGCCCGACGCTACAAACAACGGCAATGTGCACTACAACTACCTGACCGTACCCCTCCACGTCCGCTACGACATCCCCATGCCCCTGGTAAGCAAAGTATTCTACCCCACCATCTTCACCGGCCCCAACTTTGCATTCCGCCTCGGCAAAGACGTCGTCAACGACTTCAAGGCCAACAAATACAATATCGGCTGGGACTTCGGCATCGGCATCACACTCGTGCAACACCTCCAGATTTCAGCAGCCTACACCCTCGGCGTAAACAAAGCTTTCAGCTACATCCATGATGTCCAGGGTGCCGATATCAAAGGCAAAACCAACGGCTGGACCATCACCGCAGCCTACCTCTTCTAAACAACTGAGTTACTGAGGTGTGCAACTTTTTTGGGAAAATAATACGCAAAAAAATTGCACACCTCAAAAAAACTCCCTAACTTTGCAGTGCAAAAAACAAGGTGCCATAGCTCAGTTGGTAGAGCAAAGGACTGAAAATCCTTGTGTCCCCGGTTCGATTCCTGGTGGCACCACACAAGACCGCTAATTCACAATGAGTTAGCGGTCTTTCTTTCACCCATACCCCTCCGAGTCACCACAAAAGTCAGGGTCAGCGGACAGGAGCGGTTGGTAATACACACATCTTCGACGTGGTCAACTGTAAAATGATTAACTTTGCAGGATGAAACCTGAACAACTGCTAAGAGCGATACTGCCATCAGTTATCGTTGACAATTTTGACATAGACCGATTTGAGAAGACAGATACCCGATTTGATATCTGGCTCGATGAGAAAAAGGTCCAGATGCGCGAGGACAAGAAAAATTCCGATGTAATTGCGTATGGATTTGGCGAATATCACAATATCCGGGACTTTCCGATACGCGGACGGGCGACATGGCTGCATGTACGCAAGCGCAAATGGCTTGACAAGACAACAGGCGAGATATTCAGTTACAACTGGGACCTGTCGGAATACGACAGCACGCAGCTCAATGAGGAGTTCGCTCTTTTTTTAAAAGAGGGAGATTGACACCACACCAGTAAGTATCAAGGTATTGGGAGAGCGCAACGGTGTGAACGGACAGACCTTGCGCAAGCAGTATAAGGAGAAGCTGAGCGACTACCGCAGTTGGAATCAACTGGAGCATGCCGAAAAGTATGTCCTTTTCCCCGCCAACATCGGTCCGGATATGAGTCTTGATGAGACGTGTCTTAGCAATGGCGATGTCTACACGATAGTGACGAACAAGGCCGCCCATGGCCGCAAAGGCGCGCTTGCCGCCATGGTCAAGGGGGTGGCCTCGGAGGTGGTCAGTAGCATCCTGAAGAAAATTCCCTTAAAGAAACGGCTGGAAGTCAAGACGGTAACAACGGATTTGTCTTCGGCTATGATGTTGACTGTCAGGACGGCATTCCCCGCAGCGAAGTTGGTGAACGACCGCTTCCATGTACAGCAGCTGATGTCCGAGGCGGTTGATCAACTGCGTATCCGCCACCGCTGGGAGGTGCTTGACCAAGAGAATAAAGCGATTAAAGAGCATCGGGCAAAACGTAAGGCCTGCCGCAACAGTCAAGAACGTGATTTACCGGTGCAATGGGCGCCATGCCTTATGGAAAATGGGGAGACCATGCCGCAGATAATGGCCCGCAGCCGTCATGTCATTCTCAAGCATAAGTCAAAATGGAATGAGCAACAATCAATCAGAGCCAAAATACTTTTTGAAAAGTTCCCGGATCAGGAAAAAGCCTACTCCCTATACCTTGGCCTGGTTGACATATTCAACAAAAAGTCCATACCCGATGAGGCAAGGCTTAATCTGGCAAGGTGGTATAACGATGTCGAGAAGCTCGATAACCGCGAGTTCAACAAAGTGCTTGAAACTTTTGAAAATCACAACACAACCATAATCAATTACTTCGAACAGAGGCTGACAAACGCATCGGCAGAATCCTTCAACGCCAAGATAAAGACGTTCCGCACGCAGTTCCGCGGTGTCGGAGACATAAAATTCTTCATGTACCGCCTATCGAAACTTTACAGTTGACCACGTCGAAGATGTGTGTGTTACCAACCGCTCCTGTCCGCTGACCCGTAATCGGGATGTTGACAACTCCCTTTTGAATCATCTGCTCAACATTTTCGCCGAGTTCTTTCTTGATGTCTTCGGAAAAAATTCTTGTATAGCAGATTGGCTACACTCTCGCCGGAAGTTTGAATTGCACCCCCAAAAGTTGGGCATAAAACTTTTGGGGGGCAGTTCGCTCTTGTCGTTGGGGTGCCTACCCGATGGTTGCAGATTATTGACTGCGGAATGGGTTTATTGGGGGAGGGTCAACCGGCCGTTGGAAATGAGGATTTGGCGGCGGGTGGTCGTGGGGCTGACGCGCCGGCCTTGGAGGTCGTAGGTCGGAGCGGTCCGGGGAGTGGCCGATGACGGGGTGGCGACTATGGAGGTCGGAGTCGACTGTACATCGTTGATGGTCAGGGCGCTGAGCGAGCCGAGCGCGGGTAGCGTGCCGAAGCGGTCGGTGGCGCGGCCGGTGGCAGTTATGCGGGAGCCGACGGGAGCAGTGAGCAGCTCAGTATAGACCGCCGCATCAACCGCGATGCTTTCCAGCGATGACCTGCCTTGATCAGCGCCGACAAGAACATATCCGTCGGCATGCCCGCTTATAACGCCCGAAATCTCTATCTCCGAACACGCTGCCTGAAGAGCCGAAATTCCCTTGGGCTGAACGACCTCAATGCTCTCGGTTGTGATTTGAGACCGGGCCTCGCCATTGGCGGATTCGCCGTAATAGTTTAACGTATAGATGCCAGGCTCCGAAAAGACAATGCCAGTGGTGGCGTCATACGCCTGCCACTCCTCGCCGTTGTCTATGCTATAGTAGATTGCGGCATCGGCAAGGTCGGCCGTCAGCTCAATGGCATGACCGACAGGGATATTATCACTCATGCTGACAACCGGGACCGGGATGGGTTCATATTCAATCGTTATGCTGCGTAAAACAAAATCAGCTCCGCCGGGGGCAGAAAAGCGTATTGCCAGGGAGTCTTGAATGATGTCATCGCCAAACGTGACCTCCAACGGTTCAAAATCGCCGCTCAGATTTCCGTGATATATCGGCTGAGTAGTGTTGAAAACAGTATCCGCAAGCGTAACCACTATAGTCTGCTCCGTCTCTTGCTGCAATTGATTACGCATGGTGGCTTCAATGGTCGCTTTTGAGATCCTGCCCCCAATGAAATTTGCAGTCGAAAGGATTACATGACTGAACTTATTAATATTGCCATCAGCCTGTAACCATAGATAGCCGTTATATTCTATATTCTTAAAGGTTGAAGAAACCGCAGTCAATGTTTGAATATCGATGCGCCATTCAAACGATTTGTCGGTAAACGTACCCGTGTAGCTATCCCACTTATCCGAAGGCTGGAAATCGGCAAGATTGGCTTTGAGTTGGTCAATCCCCAAGACATACGTCTCGGCCGAAGAGAAAAATGCCGACAAAATAAGCGGCAGGAGCAATACACCTTTTCGCAGTGTCATGATTTGGTTATGAGTTAAGGCAGGTTCTATTAATTGGTTTATCAGCGCGTAATGCAGAACCCAAAAGCATCATTGCACTGATTCGTGAGTGTATCACGAATGCAAAAGTAGCTATTATTTCACTAGTGTCTCTTAAAAAATGTTAATCAAATTCAAGGTCAAGCGTTG
>CAZKOF010000066.1:0-9085 GCA_964554335.1 uncultured Bacteroides sp. | reverse complement strand
AATCCCTTTTCATTCCCTTTGGCGAAAGCCGTTCATGTCTGTTTCATATTGAAGATCCTCCATCTCTTCCAGGTAATCATCTACGCATGAACTGCCCGCTCCGAATGTCCGATAGTCCTCATCGTCATAGCCGACATAGTGACATTGACTATAACTGTCAGTTCGATTCTGCTTGCTTGAAAACAGATTGCAGACCGCATTAAACACAGCAAAGCCGCAAAGAAAATTCCAAAAGCCCATAAGCCAATCATATTTGAGTTGTTTGCACGTGAAAGTCCTGATGACTTTCACGTGCAAAGTTAGCGCCACTGTGAGCAAACTTTTTTCCCACAAAAGTTAAAATTGCCTAATACTGCCGATAATCAAGGGTCAGCGGACAGGAGCGGGGATAGCAAAAAGAAGAGCCGGGTCAATGATGACTCAGCTCTTGCTTTTGAGTTGCCTTGGAAGGATTCGAACCCTCACAGGCGGAACCAGAATCCGACGTGCTACCATTACACCACAAGGCAGGGTTTGTTCATTTGAACGGTGCAAAGGTAGATAGTTTTTTTGACCTGGCCAAATATTTTTGTGAGTTTTTTATTTTTTGTTGAAAATGGAACAGTTAAAAATGTGGAGAGAGGAGAATGGGGTATGGAGGGGTTATCAAAGGGCGGACTTGACGAAGTCGGCGAGTTCGGTGCCGCGGATGTCGCGGGCAAGGATAGTGCCGGCCTGATCAATAACGATGATGGTCGGGATGCCCATAATGCCATAGAGGTCGGTAGTTGCCCGGTCGCCGCCATACATAATCGGATAAGGTATCTTCAGGTCTTCAACGGCTTTGGGCCCGGCCTCGGCGTCACGTTCCCATACGTCGACCCCAACTACCTGCACACCATTGTCTTTATATTCGTCGTAGAGGTTTATGAGATTGGGAATCTCGGCGCGGCAGGGTCCACACCAGCTTGCCCAGAAGTCAACAACGGTGAGTTTCGACTTGGTGACGTAGTCGGCGAGCGACACTTCCTTGCCCTGCGCGTCGGTCAGGTTGAAGTCAATGTAGTTGCACCCTTTGGAGGTGTTGGAGCGCGCCAGAGCGGCTTTGCGCAGAGCGGCAATCTGAGGATTGTCTTTGACATCGGGGTTCGAGGCAATGACGGTGTCAACGAGGCTGACGTCGGCAAGGTAGGCAAACTGAGTGAGCAGCGGCAGCGAATAGGGATTGGCGGGATTGGTGGTCATGAAGTTGACGACGAGGGCCTCAACGTCGGCGCCGTCAGCGCTCGCCGAGTCGGAAAGGGCTGCATAGACGTCGTTCGAGGGTGTGCCTTTGGCAATGCCATCGGTCATTGTGATATTGCCGGGTTCAACAACGAGCTGAGCAAGAGGCATGGAGTTGCAGACAACCGTTGCAAGTACCGGGCGCTCGATTTCGCCTTTGATTGAAACGATAGTATCGGATGCCGTGACCAGTCCGATGGTATCGTCGGTAACGGCATTGAGCAGCACAACGGTCTGCCCTTTGAAGTCTTCGGGAACGGTGAGTGTGACGTCAAAGTTCTTTTTGTTCGCGCAACCAACGAGCAACGTGGCGGCGAGGATTGGCATTAAGATTTTTTTCATCTGTTGCTTTGGGTTTATGAATAATATAGTTATACTTAAGAATTAACGTTATTGTGGGGTAAAAGGTTGGATGCGAGGTGCCATAGTAGAATTCCTGCAGTCACGGCAACATTAAGCGAATGCTTGGTGCCGAACTGCGGAATTTCGAGCGTCATGTCGCAGGCATCGACAACAGACTGTTCCACTCCGTAGACCTCGTGACCGAGCACGATGGCATACTTGCATCCCCTCGCCGGGCGAAATTGCTCGAGCGAGACGGACTCTTCGGCTTGCTCTACGGCGCAGAGTATCCATCCGTCGGCTTTAAGCTCATCCAGGGCCTCTGCCGTGGTTGCGAAATGTTTCCAGGCAACGGAGTTTTCCGCTCCGAGGGCAGTTTTATGAATCTCGACCGAGGGGGGCGTCGCGGTTATGCCACACAGACAGATGCGGTCAACGCTAAATGCGTCTGACGAGCGGAAAATGCTCCCGATATTATTCAGCGAGCGCACGTTATCGAGCACTACTGCAATCGGGAATTTATCTTTTCGGCGGAAATCTTCGGCGCTTATGCGACCGAAGTCGGCCATAGTCTTTTTGCGAGGCAAGTTAAAAATGAAAAGTTAAAAGTTAAAAATGAAAAATGAAAAATGAAAAATTAGGGGGGGAGTGCAACACACTCCACAATATACATCAGATTGAAATGAGCTCGGAGTAGACATCGACCAGGCCGCGGCCAAAGTTTTCGGTGGCGAAGCGGCGAATATACTGACGGCCGCGGGCAACCATTTCCTCGCAGAGCATCGGCCCGGAGAGCAGCTTGCGCGCGGCGTCTGCAAACGCCTCGACGTCATCAGGGTCAACATATATTGCCCCCGGGCCGCCGGCCTCTTCAAGACATGAACCCGTTGCTGCAATCAGCGGCACTCCTGCGGCCAGAGCCTCGAGCATCGGAATGCCGAACCCTTCGTAATATGAGGGATATGACGCGAAGGCGGCTGCGGCATATAGCCCGGGAATATCTGCCATAGAAACGTTGCGGAGCATGAAAATGCGGTCAGCGACACCGAGGCGCCTGGCCTCTGTCATGAGCGTAAATGCGTAGGCCGTAGGCCGCCCTACGAGGACAAGATTGACGTCCTGATCGAGCATTGCGAGGGCACGCACAGTCAACAACTGGTTTTTGCGGCGCTCGATAGTGCCGACGCCGATAATGTAATGGCCATAGATGCTACGGTTCTCCTCAATTACCTCGGGCGCGACCGGCGCGTTGAATAGCGGCGAGCAACCCTGGGAGACAATGCGGATTTTCTCTTCAGGAATATCGAAAAGCTCGCGCAGGTCAATGGCCGTGCGCTCCGAAATTGCGATGACACGGTCGGCTACCTCGGCGGCATACCGGAACTTGCGGCGACATATTTCAACGTCAGCGCGATGATAGAATTCAGGGTGCCTCATGAAGATGAGGTCGTGGATAGTGACCACGGTCGGAATTCCCGTCCTCTGTATACCTGCAGGCAACTCGTTCGACAACCCGTGGTAAAGCGCGGGCTTTTCGCGGCGCAACTGGTCTGAGAGCGTGCGTGTACGCCAAAGGTGAGGCATCAGGCGACCGACCGGGGAGTCCGGTGTCTGCAACTCGACGCGACCGGTATCGAGCAGAGGGGCCAGACGCGGATTCTCGCGCAACCGCGGAGTGTAGAGCCTCAGGGTTGCCTGCGGCATCAGCGGCAGAATGCTCTCCAGCGCCAAACGCGAGTAATTGCCTATGCCCGTATAGTTCATGACGGCGCGTTTGCCGTCGAAGCCGATCAGTTGCATTGATAGTCGAAGCGTGAGAAGTAAGTATCAAGCACTGCATTTGCCGCCGTAAAAGAACTCAAACGGTTCGATAGGACCTGTTCCTCGAGTTCAGCAAGAATACGCTCAATCTCCGGGTTGCGATAGAAATGATTGCGCAACTGCTCGTCAATGGTTTCGCGCATCCAATATTTTGCCTGCAGCCGGCGCCGTTCGTCGAAATAGCCGTTGGCTCGGACGCATGCGAAATAGCGGTCAATCATGTCCCAAACCTCGGTAATGCCGATTTCATAGTAGCCCGAATAGGTCAGCACCTCCGGTTCCCAACCGCTGGCCGTCGGCGGAAAGAGATGCAGCGCCGAGCGGAACTGGGCCTGAGCGAGTTGCGCGCGGTGAATATTGTCGCCGTCGGCTTTGTTGATAACGATGCCGTCGGCCATCTCCATAATTCCGCGCTTGATACCCTGGAGTTCGTCGCCGGTACCTGCGAGCTGAATGAGCAGAAAGAAGTCAACCATCGAGTGAACGGCAGTCTCGCTTTGGCCAACGCCTACCGTTTCGATGAAAATATTATCATAGCCCGCGGCTTCGCAGAGCACCACGGTTTCACGGGTCTTGCGCGCCACTCCGCCGAGCGACCCTGCCGACGGAGAGGGGCGGATGAATGCTCCGGGGTGGGTCGACAGTTTCTCCATGCGGGTCTTGTCTCCGAGAATGCTGCCGTTGGTGCGCTCGCTCGACGGGTCAACGGCAAGCACGGCGAGCTTGCCGCCATCGCGCAGCACGTGGAGGCCGAAGACGTCAATACTCGTGCTCTTGCCGGCGCCGGGGACTCCCGTGATGCCGATTCGACGCGAACGCCCGCTATGGGGCAGGCACTTCTCGATTACCTCCTGGGCCAGGGCATAGTGGGCCGGATTTTGGCTCTCAACAAGCGTCACGGCTCGCGACAACATCGTGATGTCGCCTTTCAGTATGCCCTCGACGAGTTCGCCTGGCGATGGCAGCGGCTTGCGTCGCAGGCGCGTCAGATAAGGATTGACCGACGGAGGCTGAGCCACGCCGCTATTGACCGTCAGACCTTTGTAGGTATCGTCGTTTTCAGGATGGTTCATAGTTCGGCAGTTATGCGCCCCGTCAGCAAGGAGTTGTCAGGGTCGTTGGTGATGATTGTCAGACGTACGTTGAGAAAACCATTGACGGCCTTCGAGGGATCGAGCGTCAGGGTGATTTTCGCAGTTTTGCCCGTTTTAACCTTGTCGGTCGACGTCTTGACGGCAACAACCGCAGGATCTTCGGCTTGCACACGGCGGAGCATCAGCGGCGACTTGCCGGAGTTACGCACCTGAAATTCGACCGTGACCGGCGAGTCGGGCTTAATCGAGCCGAGATTGATGCGCTCCGGCTCGATTGTTGCTACCGGGGCGTTAAGCCGCTGACCGGGAGTCAGGCGAGAAAAGTCTTCGCCGACAATAGTGAAGAAGTCCATTTCAACGGGTTCAGAGCCGCCGTCGGGAATCAGTGCGAACTTCTCTGACGATATGCCCCACTGAGGGCAGCGCAGGGTCTGGAGCGTGAAAGCCATGTGGACCTGCTCGCCGGGAGGCACGGCGGCGGGAGTGATCGTGAGGTCGATATAGTCGGGCAAGCCGCTGACTGCGGGGCGCAGAGTGTCGGCCGACTGATTGTAGCCCTCGACGAATATTGTCTTCTGCTTGCCGCGCATCACCTCGCCGAAGCCCACGGTCGACGTGCGCAGCTTCATCGGCCCGGCGGCCACGGGAAAACGCGAAGCCAGGGTTGAGGAGGCGCCGATAACCGTGCCGCTGACAGTGAGGGTTTTTCTCTCGGAGCGGTTGTCGGAGGTGCGCACATAGATGTTTTTCGTGAATTTACCGGGTCTCCCGTCGGCGAGATATGTGACCTTTAATGTCGCGGTGTCACCGGGGGCGATTTCTCCGGGGGCATACTCGGGTTGAGTGCATCCGCAGGTTGCCCGGGCCTCGATGATTGTTATGGGTTTATCGGAACCGTTGACAAGACGGAACGTCGCGTCTATAGCGCCGATTTCCTCCCTGAACGCACCGAAGTCATGGTCGGTTTCGAGCCAGCGGACCTGAGCCTGCACGGCCAGTGCGATTGCAAATAATGCGATGAATGATGTCAGTTTCTTCATTTCGATGGGATTACGGCTCCTGATATTTTGAGGTTGACGATTTTTTTCTTTCCGTCGGGCTGCTTGATGTTGGTGCGCACTCTTATTGTCCGCATGAACTCGCCGCTCATTCCCGCCGGATTGAAAGTGATTTTTATGTCGGCCGATTTGCCGGGCGCCAGGGGTTTGGCCGAGAATTCGCTGCCGGTGCAGCTGCACGGAGCCGAAACCGTTGCCAGCGCCAACGGAGCATCACCCGTGTTGGTGTAAGTAAACGTGCATGTCACTTTTCCGCCGTCTTCGCGGATGTTGCCGAAGTCGTGTTCGAGATTTTTGAACGTTATTTCGGGCGATGCTGCCGAGGCTGCCAGCATTGCCAGCGCCCCAAGAAGTATCATAGCAACGCGTTTCATGGCTTCAGCAACGAATTATATTCTTCCGGATTGTTAATCAGGCGCAGGGCCTCCTTATATATCGGACTGACGGGGTTCATCACCCGATAGTAGGTCGACGGTGCAAAGAGGTCGCGGCCAATCAGCCCTTTGATGTTGCCGACGATGAAAATCTTTGACTCCTCAAACTGCTCGGAATTCGGTTCAACCCCGAGTTTTTGGCCGAGGCTTATGAACTCCTCAAGCATCTCGGAGCTGACATCGAAACGTTCGATGAAGTCATCTTCGGTTTTATATGCGCGGTTAAGCTCCTTGCGATGAGTTTCCACATAGTCAACAACGAATTGGTTAATAACGTTCTTGGCCCTGAGTTCTCGGAAATATTTGTTGATGCCGGTGGTGTCGGCAGCCACGAAGCGGTCGGGCATGATGCCTCCGCCGCCATAGACCGTGCGGCCGTTGAGAGTACGGAACTTCAGATTTTCGTCGAATTTGATGGAGTCGGCCGAATAGAACTCACCATGTTCAAAACGCTTTTTGAGGTCCTGCTGATAGTCGTCGCCATGACCCTTCTCATAGGGTTTCTGAATGGTGCGTCCCGAGGGGGTGTAATAGTGGGCCGTAGTCAGGCGGATCATCGAACCGTCAGGGAACGGGAACGGGCGCTGCACGAGCCCTTTTCCGAACGTGCGCCTCCCGACAATGACGCCGCGGTCATTGTCTTGCAACGCGCCCGAAAGGATTTCTGAGGCCGATGCGGAATATTCATTCACGAGAACTATCACTCTACCCTCCAGGTCGGGTTTGCTCTCCTCGGCGCGGAAATATTGCGGATTCTGGTTAAGTCCCGCAGTGTAGACAACCGTGGACCCTTTGGGCAGGAACATCTGCGCCAGGTCGACCGACGCCGACAGGTAGCCTCCGCCATTGTCCTGGAGGTCGATGATAAGGTTTTTCATTCCCTGCTTGCGCAGTTTCTCGAAAGCGCGGGCGAACTCCTTGCCGGTCTCGGCTCCGAAAGAGCTGACGCGGATGTAGCCCGTCTGCGGGTCGGCCATGAAGGAAGCGTCAATCGTGTAGAGCGGAATGTCATCGCGCTTGACGCGGAACGTAAGAGTGTCCGGCTCCGAGCGGCGCACGACTTTCAGGTTCACGATCGAGCCCTTCGGGCCGCGCAGACGCTTCATGACGTCAGACGTTGCCATTTTCACGCCGGCAATCGCCGTGTCGTTTGCCGCCACAATGCGGTCTCCGGGAATGATGCCGACTTTTTCCGACGGCCCCTGGGCCACGGCCTGGATGACATAAACCGTGTCCTGCACCATCTGGAACTGCACTCCGATACCCGAAAAGTTACCGTTGAGAGGCTCGGTCAGCGCCTTGGTCTCGGCGGCGGTGGTGTAGGTTGAATGGGGGTCAAGCTCCTTCAGCATGGCAACGATGCCCTGCTCGACCACAAGGTCAATATTGAGTGTGTCAACATAATAGTGTTGAATAACATGTTCGGCGACCTGGAGCTTACGCGCCGCATCGAACTGCATCTGAGCGCCGGCCGTGAGGCCCGAGGCACAGAGTAGAATGACAAATATCTTAAGTAATCTCATGGTTCACTGAGGAAGAAACTCCGAAACGTCCGCACCATGGCGCTGCAGGTCGCGCACCAGCGACGAGCTGATAAACGAATGTTCCGGCAATGTAAACAATATAACAGTCTCCAGTCCGGAAAGGTTGCGGTTGACGTCAGCAATGTTGCGCTCATACTCGAAATCGGCAACAGACCTGACGCCGCGGAGCAAGTGGGTGCAGCCCAGGCGACGCGCGGCCTCCCAGGTCAGGTCGCTATAAGGCTCGACCTCGATGCGCGGATCGTCGCCGAACACGGCGAGAATATCCTCCACGCGTTCATCGATATTCTCGGCAGCAGGCTTCGCGGCGTTGACCCCGATGCCGATGACAATACGGTCAAACAGGTCCAGCCCACGCTCGACCACCGACTGATGGCCAACGGTAAACGGGTCGAACGACCCTGCGAAAAAAGCGATTCTTTCCAGTTTCATACGTCCCGCAAATTTAGCAAAATTTATTGACCCGTGCAATCCTTTTCAGCGGGCTGCCGGGAGTGCTGTTTATTATTGATTAAAGTCTCTCTCAGCCGGTGATATCGGCGGGCAGTACAGGCATCGCACCCTGACAGGTGCAGACATATGCGCTGGTAAGCACCGCTTTATGATGAGCCTCCGCAACGTTGAGTCCTTTGAGAATCGAAGCGATGAAGGCCGCCGTGAATGAATCGCCGGCACCGACCGTATCGGCAACATCAACCCGCGGAGTCGGGCGGAACGACACATTGCCGTGAGTGAAGACGTAGCTGCCGTTGATTCCGCAGGTCAGAATGAGCATCTTCAGATTGTACTTGCCGAGAAGAATCCGGCACTTGTCTTGAAGGTCTATGCCCGGATAGCCGAACATGCGGCTGACAACAACCAGTTCCTCATCATTGATTTTAAGCACATTGCAGCGCTCCATAGAGCTGCAGAGCGTCTCTTTGGTGTAGAACCCCTGACGCAGGTTTACGTCAAAAACGATCAGAGGGTCATTCCCGGCGGGAATGGCATCGAGAAACCGGTTGATTGTTGTTCGCGAAACGACGTTGCGCTGGGCCAATGAGCCGAAACAGACCGCACGTGTCCGGCGGGCGAGGCCATCAAGCCGCGGCGTGTAAGGAATATTATCCCATGCAACATTCTCTTTGATTTCATATTGCGGTATGCCGGCCCGGTCAATCTCGACCTGCACGGTTCCCGTCGGATAAGGAACCGTTTCAATCTGATACCTGATACCGCGCTCATCGAACTTCTCAATGAGTTCATGACCGAGAGCATCGTCGCCGATAGCGCTGACGGCGCAACTGTCCAAACCGAACTGCGTCACATGATAAGCGAAATTTGCCGGTGCGCCGCCGATTTTCTTCCCTTCGGGGAGAATATCCCACAGGGCCTCTCCCATGCCGATAACAATATCTTTATCTTCCATACCATTATAACACCCAATCCCCCGGCATATATTATATTCGACATGGCATTTTTACGGAAAAAATGTTATATTTCCTCTAAAAAGTAAAGGTCACCCAACTTATCTGTCTGCTTTCCATTAG
>CAZKOF010000065.1:0-9499 GCA_964554335.1 uncultured Bacteroides sp. | reverse complement strand
CCACCCAACGCTTGACCTTGAATTTGATTAACATTTTTTAAGAGACACTAGTGATGTGAATGGAATGTGTATGCTAATAACTCCGCAAAGTTAGCAATTTTATTCCCGGTAGCAAAATATGCACCTCCTGACCAATCGTAGTTTTTGATGTTTTAACAATATTTTAATGGTATGGGCAATAGGTTTGCCCACACACCGGCTAAATTTGCACTATAAATAAAAACATTAACGCCATGACAAAAATTGACATCACCGACAAAATCTTCGTCTCCGTCTCCGACCGCGGTCGTTGCATATTCAACCTCACTCTCTCGGGAATTACATCGCTGAAACAACTGATGCAGCAACTCAACGGGCTGCTGCATCAATATCGCGGAAAACTACTCACCCTCGAACTCCGTAACTCGACCCGCGGGTGGAGAAGTGAAAATCAATTGTTAATTGCGGCGTGAACCGGTTTTCTTATGGTCCCGCTTCCGCGGCTTCTCTATCTCACGGCGCTCAAGGCCGTTACCTTTGTCGCTGACAAGCACGAAGTCAAGCTGACGACGCTGCAAGTCAGTGCGGGCAACGCGAACAACAACCTCATCTCCCAGCTGATATGATGCGCCGGTGCGGCGTCCTACAAGTCGGTAATTGCGCTCGTCGAGTTCGTAATAATCATCGCCGAGATCGCGCACCGAAATGAGGCCCTCACAAAGATTTTCGGTTAGTTCAACATAGAGTCCCCATTCGGTGACTCCCGTGATTACTCCGGCAAAATCCTCGCCAAGTTTGTCTGACATATACTCGACCTGCTTATACTTGATCGATGAACGCTCGGCGTTTACCGCAGTCTGCTCCATCTTGCTTGAGTGCTCACACTGCTCTTCAACCTTATCATGGTTGACCGAACGGCCACCGTCAAGATAACGGGCAAGCAACCGATGCACCATCATGTCCGGATAGCGGCGAATAGGCGACGTGAAGTGGGTATAGTAGTCGAAACTCAAACCATAGTGGCCGATATTATCCGCGGAATACACCGCTTTGGCCATACTGCGGATGGCAAGCGTCGAAAGCAGGTTTTCCTCGCCGCGCCCCTTGACATCCACCAGCATCTGATTGATACTGCGGTTAATCTCGCGCGGGGTTCCGTGGGTTTTGATTTTATACCCGAAGGTCGATGCCAGCGTTGCCAGATCCGAAAGTTTCGCCTCATCCGGTTTATCGTGAATGCGGTAAACGAACGTCTTCGCTTTCTTGCGCCCTTCGGTCTTGCCGACAAAAGTGGCCACTGTGCGGTTGGCCAGCAACATCAGTTCCTCGACCAGCTTGTTGGCATCTTTCGACACCTTATAATATACGCCCGTAGGATGTCCGTCATCATCGAGATTGAACTTCACTTCGGCGCGGTCGAATTCCATGGCGCCCTTCTTGAATCTCTCGGCACGCAATGACTTGGCAATCTTGTCAAGAACGAGGATTGCTTCAGCATAATCGCCCTTCCCGGTTTCTATAATCTCCTGAGCTTCCTCATACGCATATCGGCGGTTGCTCTTGATTACCGTGCGGCCGATGCGCTGATTATAGATGCCGGCATTCTCGTCCATCTCAAAGATACATGAGAACGTCAGCTTCTCCTCATCAGGACGCAACGAGCAGATGCCGTTCGACAAATGCTCCGGAAGCATCGGAACAACGCGGTCGACCAGATAGACCGATGTCGCACGCTTCTGTGCCTCACGGTCCAGGGCCGTGTCGGGGTGTACATAGTGCGTGACGTCGGCAATATGCACTCCGACCTCATAGTGGCCGTTAGGTAGCGTCTTGATCGACAGGGCGTCATCAAAGTCTTTGGCATCTTTCGGGTCAATGGTGAACGTCAACACATCGCGGTAGTCCTCACGCTTGGCAATCTCCTGCGGCGTAATTCCCGCACCGATTTTTTTTGCGGCGCGCTCAACTGCCTCCGGATATTTGTAGGGTAAGCCGAATTCTGCGAGAATAGCATGTATCTCTGTGTTATTCTCCCCCTCCTTGCCGAGCACGTCGATGACTTCGCCCTTAGGCATATTGGCATTCTCGGGCCATGAAGTTATCCGGGCAACAACCTTGTCGCCCGTCTTGCCTCCTTTGAGCTTGTCTTTTGATATAAAGATATCGGTTGCCAAAAACTTGGAGTCGGTCTGCAGAATGGCATACCCGCGCTCAACGCAGAGTACTCCGATAAAAACCTGATCGGCCTTTTCGGTAATTTCCACGACCTCTGCTTCCGGCTCGGCGCCGCGACGGGCGGCACTGACCATTACTCGGACCTTGTCGCCGTTGAGGGCATGCATCGAATTGCGTTCGGCAACGAAGATACTCTCGCCGTCGACATCGGTGACAACTGAGTTCTTGCCGTTGCTGCGGCGCACGAATGTGCCGCTCATGAGGCTACTGCGGTTCGGAGCCTTATATTTCCCGGGTGCGACCTCTATGAGCTCGCCTTCGATAGCAAGTTCATAAAGCATCGACGCAACTGCGCGCTGCTTCGGACCGGTCTTGACACCGATTGCGGCCGAAACCTGCTTGTAATTGAACGTGTTGTTCTTTTGTTGCTGTATGTATTCGTTAACGAGCTTAAGCAGTTTGGCATCGCCACGATTTGATTTCGATGTACTCATATATTATTCCGACGTTAGGCATCGATGTTGGCATAGGCCGCATTGGTCTCGATGAAGTCACGACGAATTGACACATCCTCGCCCATAAGCATCGAGAAGATACGGTCGGCCTCGATGGCATCGCTGATATTAACCTGTTTGAGAATGCGGTTCTCCGGGTCCATGGTTGTCTCTTTCAGCTCCTTGGCGTCCATTTCTCCCAGACCCTTATAGCGCTGGACCTGAGCGCCCTGGCCGAGGGTTTCGATTGCCTCGCGGAGCTGACGGTCATCCCAGCAATATTCCGCGCGCTTTCCGTTTTTCAGACTGACCTTATATAGCGGCGACGATGCGATGTAGAGATAACCGTTTTCGATAACCGAGCGCATACGGCGGAAAAAGAATGTCATCAATAGTGTGTCGATATGGGAACCATCGACGTCGGCATCGGTCATAATGATAATCTTATGATAGGCTATCTTGCTGATATCGACGTCATCTTCCTTCCCCTCTTCCTGACTCGGAACTACGCGCAGCGCACGATAGAGCGCCGTGATTTCCTGATTTTCGAAGATCTTGTGCTCGGATGCTTTCTCGACGTTGAGGATTTTACCGCGGATAGGAAGAATTGCCTGCGTGTGGCGATCTCGTGCTTTCTTGGCCGAACCGCCTGCCGAATCGCCCTCGACAATGAAGAGTTCGCAGTCTTCTGCAATACGGCTGGAGCAGTCGGCGAGCTTGCCGGGCAGGCCTGCGCCGCCGAGAGGAGATTTGCGGAGCACTTCGGTGCGCGCTTTCAGGGCTGCGTGGCGTGCCGTTGCCGAAAGGATAATCTTGTCGGCTATGATCTTGGCTTCCTTCGGATGCTCCTCAAGATAGTCACGCATCGCCTCGGCCACGGCCGTCTGCACTGCGCCCATAACCTCATTGTTGCCGAGTTTCGTCTTGGTCTGACCCTCGAACTGGGGCTCCATGACCTTCACCGAGATAACCGCCGTCAGGCCCTGCATATAATCGCTGCTGGTGAGCTCGATTTTATCCTTGATGAGTTTGTCGAGCATCTTGTTGTCCTCAGCATATTTCTTAATGGTGAAGCCCACCGCACGCTTGAAGCCGGTCAGGTGAGTTCCGCCCTCATACGTGTTGATATTGTTCACAAACGAGTAGATATTCTCGTTATAGTCTGTATTGTATGTCAGGGCCACTTCTACGGGAATGCCCTGG
Organism: uncultured Bacteroides sp.; assembly: GCA_964554335.1. Classification (GTDB taxonomy): domain Bacteria; phylum Bacteroidota; class Bacteroidia; order Bacteroidales; family Muribaculaceae; genus UBA3263. The sequence goes on along the minus strand of CAZKOF010000065.1, from coordinate 5,648 downwards.
CGTTCGGTGTTCATATGAATCACATGCTCTATGAGCGGAGTCCGCTTGGCATCGATGTAACGCACAAAATCCTCCAAACCCGCTTCAGAGAAGAATGTCTCGGTGCGGACATGACCGTCCGTGTCGCGCTCACGCTTGTCAGTCAGTGTCAGCGTTATGCCGGCATTGAGGAATGCCAGGTCACGCAGACGGTTAGCCAGCGTGTCGTAATTATAGACCGTCTCGACAAAAATCGAGGCATCAGGCTTGAACATTATCGTGGTTCCCGTCGTGGCGCTCTCGCCGATTATGGCGAGTTCGCTGGTCGGCTTGCCGCAGGAATATTCCTGCATATAAATATTGCCGTTACGGCGCACTTCGGCACGCAGGTATGTCGACAACGCATTTACGCAGCTGACGCCGACGCCATGCAGACCGCCCGAAACCTTATAAGACTCTTTATTGAATTTACCGCCGGCATGAAGAACCGTCAGAACAACCTCAAGGGCGCTCTTATGCTCCTTCTCATGCATATCCACGGGAATGCCGCGACCGTTGTCTACAACGGTAATCGAATTATCCTCGTTGATAACAACGTCTATATGCGTCGCATATCCTGCTAATGCCTCGTCAATCGAGTTATCAACCACCTCATAGACAAGGTGGTGCAGGCCCTTTGCGGAGATATCGCCGATATACATTGCGGGGCGCTTTCGCACGGCCTCAAGGCCCTCTAACACCTGTATGGAACTCGCGCCATATTCGGCGCCTGATTTTTCTTCTTTTTCTTCAATCATAAATTGCGTGTAAACTTTTCTTTTTTCTCCCTGCAAAGTTACGAATTTTTTAGCAAATCTCCTTAAAAAATTTGTGGCGTTGTTTTTTTGATTTACCTTTGCATAAAATTTACGTCCACAATGGCCATTACTCCATATATCCAGATTGAAAAACTGACTAAAAGCTACGGCGACCGGCTCCTTTTCGACGACGTTACTTTCGGAATTAACCGCGGCGATAAAATCGGCCTGATTGCAAAAAACGGCACCGGAAAGACCACAATGCTCCGCATAATCGCCGGACTGGAAGACGCCGATTCGGGCACCGTCACCTGCCGCACGGGGCTGAAAGTCGCTCTCGTTGAGCAGAAGCCGCATTTCGGCGGTGACGGCGCAACACCCCTGAGCGCGTGCGCCGGTTTCGATTCCGATGAAGCCAAGCGAATGCTTACCATGCTCGACATCACCGATTTCGACGCCCCGATAGCCCGCATGTCCGGCGGTCAGCAGAAGCGTGTCGCAATAGCCCGTGCGCTCCTCGCCGACCCCGATGTGCTGATTCTCGACGAGCCGACAAACCATCTCGATATAGCGGTTATCGAATGGCTTGAAGCAAACCTCACCCGCTCGGCGGCAACAATCCTGCTCGTAACCCACGACCGTTATTTCCTCGACCGCGTCTGCAACAAAATCATCGAAATTGACCTCGGCAGGATTTTCACCTGTTCCGGCAACTACGCCGAGTATCTTCGCCGTCGCCGGGAGCGAATCGAAGCCCTGACAGGCGAACTGGCAAAGGTACGCAACACCCTTCGCAAGGAACAGGAGTGGATGAGCCGCCAACCACAGGCACGCGCCGGCAAAGCCAAATTCCGCATCGACGCGTTCCATGAACTCAAACGCCGCTCAACCATGAAAGTCACCGACTCTACCGCAACCCTCGACCTCGACTTCAAAGCATCACGCATAGGCTCGAAAATATTCGAGGCCGAGGGGGTCACCAAGCATTTCGGCGAGAAATGCGTGCTCGATGATTTCACCTACACATTTGCCCGCTACGACAAAGTCGGCATCGTCGGCCCCAATGGCGTCGGAAAGTCAACGTTCATCAAAATGCTCCAGGGCATCATTGACCCCGATAGCGGCACATTCACCATCGGTGAGACCGTGCGCTTCGGCTACTATTCCCAGGAGGGGCTGCAGCTCCCCGCCGGCAAAAAGGTCATCGACGCCGTCAGCGACCTGGCCGAAGACATCGTGATCGAAGGGGGAAACCGTTTCAATCCGATGCAATTCCTTCAGCGGTTTCTGTTCACACCGAAAGACCTGCAAAAATATATCAGCACGCTCAGCGGCGGCGAACTCGCCCGTCTCCACCTGGCGACAGTCCTGATGCGCTCGCCGAATTTCCTCATTCTCGACGAACCCACCAACGACCTCGATATCCTGACCCTCGGACTGCTCGAAGAGTACCTCAGCGAATTCAAAGGATGCCTGATTGTTGTCAGCCACGACCGCTTCTTTCTCGACAACATGGTCGACCATCTTTTTGTATTCACCGGCAACGGCATTGTCAAAGACTTCCCCGGTAACTACTCCGACTACCGCCGATGGCTTACTCAGGCAACTGCTGCGGAGGCGACACCTGAAAAGGAGAAAAAACAACGCCCGCAGGAGGCGGAGAAGCCGCGCAAATTGTCGTTCAAGGAAAAGAAGCGCATGGAAGAACTCGAAAAGCTAATGGAGGCGCTCAACGCCGAAAAAAGCTCGCTTGAAGACTTCTTTGCCAACGGCGACGGCAACGACATTGAAGCGAAATCAGCCCGATACTCTGCCGTCAGGTCAGAGCTTGAAGACGCCGAAATGGAGTGGCTGACACTCTCAGAGATTTAATCGCTCGAGCATCGCGTAGTCCTCGACGCGGAACCCTGCCTCGCCGAGCGTTTCGGCGCGGTTGCGGTCCGAAAGGAAAACCGGCGTCGTTACCTCCTCAAACCTCGTGGATGTCAGCGCTTTGCCCATATCGAGCGTCGGCATGACTATGCCGGCCATATGGAGCAGTGTAGGCGCATATGATGCTGAGGTGCTCACGAGTTGAGTCTGATGCAGTTTCGCTTGCCTCAAAAGATTAGGATTGCGGTTGGCCAGCGTCGGGGTCAGATAGACCAGCATCGGCACATGGAGCTGATAATATGTCGGCGTCGGAGAGGCATGAAGGAAACGGCCGCGCGAATCGTCAAAAATATCCTCGCCGTGATCGGCGGTATAAATCAGCCCTCCGGTGCATCCGAGCGAATCGAGGCGACCGATAACAGAATATAGCAAAGCGTCGGTCTGACGGATGGCATTGTCATAGGCATTGATAAGCTGCCCGCGGTTTTCCGCCGAAGCATTCGTGGTGATGTCGGGAATGAAAAACGCCTCCTCGCGCGGATAACGGTCCATATAGTTGAAATGGGAGCCGTATTGATGCAGGACCACCAGCAGTTTCGTCTCCCCCGAAGCGAGCAGCGAATCCAGCGGCGCGAGCATGTCGATGTCATAGACCGAAAAGTCGATGACTCCGGGCTCGGGCTCGCGCAGATAGATTGTAGTATCGGCCTCCGAGGCGAAATAATCGATATAGGAGCCGTTGCGACATTGCGTCGTGACGTAGGCCGTCCTGAAACCGGCCTCTTTGAATATTGAAATTGCCGACTTTGTATATTGCAGACTGTCGCCGAAATCCTTGGCCGAGAGGGTTGATAGCAGCAGAGGCACTGACTTGTGCGTCGTGTTGCTCTCCGACAGTGCGCGGCCATAAACGGCCATATTCGTGCGGGGGAGCGAACAGAGGTGAGGCGTCGTAAAACGGGGATAACCGAAAAGCTGCCAGTTGTCGGCACGCGAAGTCTCGCCGATTACCGCGACATATACTTCGCGCTCGTTGTCGGGACGGGTTGAGCGGGCGTTGTAGCGGCGTCCGGCGCTCGTCTCGGCATAGTGTTTCGACGAATATGAGCGTACAAACGCCGTGCCGAGATTGGTCAACACGTTTGCCGGATATAAATCCTCGTCAGTGCGATATCCGGTGTCGGAAATCTCGCACGTTGCGATGACAACGGCGCCTGACACACACAGAGCAATGGCCGAGAAACGTGCGCGGTTGAGCAGCATCCGAGGAGAACGCACGCGTCCGTGCATTGCGACGATGCCCAACACAATTGGCGGCAGATAGATAACGATGACCGTGATAATCGCGACCTGAAGATTGTCGAGCAGCTCTTTGGCTTCGGCACTGTTGGTGGTAACAACGTTCAGAAACATATCGACCCCGATAATCGAACCGTCCGCATAAAGGAAAAACAACACGATTTGAAAGCATGCCAGCACCATTAACGGCAACGATAGCAACACGTTCGTGCCCGGTCGGTCACACCGGGTCATCAACAACAGATAGAGACCCGCCGGAAGCAGCACGTTTGCAAAGGCCGGCAGCAACGCCATGTGCCCCTGCAAACAAAGAGCGATATTCGGAATGAGCAGCAACATCGGCACGCCGATGACGAGCGTGGTTGCGATGTGTCGTGATGATTTCTCAGAAAGCTTCATTTATACTGAATACTAAACCGTTTTGATGTTGTCCGAATCCATAGTCAATTCTAACGTTGACCCTTTTCTTGAACTCCCAGCGTATGCCGACCCCGGAATTCCAAAGGGCGTGACCTTTGAAGATTTTATTGACACAGGGAAACACTTCCCCTACCCCGCCCCACACTGCAAGTCCGAAGCGCCGGAAAAGATGCTGGCGCAGTTCCACGCACAGTTCGGCGGCACATTTGTCGTTATATCTGCTTTCCCAATAGCCGCGCATCGAGCTGCTGCCGCCGAGACCCGACATCATGCCCCAGGGTGTGTTGCCATATGTGAAGCGTGCATGCAGGTTGGTTGCGAGCACCCCGCCTTTCCAGACCCGATGATACGTATTAAGCGTCCCTTCGGTCATTGTGAAAGCATATTGGTTACCAAGAAATTTAGGCGCGAAGAGCTGGTCGATGCGTACATAGATGCCGCGATAAGCGTTATAGACGTTGTCGCGGGTATCGTAAACAATACCGATGCCGACAACATTCGAGAAGGTGCGCCGCTTCTGGTAGCGCCAAAGCGCCGGAGCCGGTTGCGTCTTTGCATCAATATAGTCAAGCTGCACGACGGGGCCTGCATAGAGGTCCGGGGCAAGCACCTGAAAGAGCAGTGCCGCGTGCGTCCTGGCAGACCAGCGCTTATACTTCACGTCGTTGGCATCATTGCTGTTCATTGAATAGCCGATTCCCCAGTAATGGTCGGGGAGCGACTGGAAGTACACGTCATAATAGAGCCAGATCTTGTCGCCGTTGAAATAGCTCGACCCGTCGACGCCGACTTTGAAATAACCCGTCAGTGAAATATTGCCATAAATGCTGAATTGCGTTGCGGGGTTTATGGTGTCTGCAGGATTGCGCTTATAAATGCCCGATGCCACAAGTCCGATGCCTGCATTTGTGTCCTGCGAGTAATATGGACCGCCGATAATTCCGAAGTCGAACTTCTTCGCCGGCTTGGTCTCGTTCGACGTTGCAAAATAGTCGATGACTTTTTGTATCAGGCTGCGCTTGGGTGGCTGCATGGCGAGGCTATCGGTCTGCGCCTTCAGGCTGCAGGCCATAAATGCGATGGTGCATAACGATAGAATTCTCTTGATAGCCACGGGTTGAAACGCTTAAGGTTGGTTCTATTAATTGGTTTATCAGCGCGTAATGCAGAACCCCAAAAGCATCATTGCACTGATTCGTGAGTACATCACGAATGCAAAAGTAGCAATTATTTCACTAGTGTCTCTTAAAAAATGTTAATCAAATTCAAGGTCAAGCGTTG
>CAZKOF010000064.1:0-9883 GCA_964554335.1 uncultured Bacteroides sp. | reverse complement strand
AGAATTTTTCAAAAGAATTGCTTAACTTTGTTGCACTTGCCACTTGACTCTGCAGATGTAAAATGAAGAAGTGAAAACTTGTATAAGTCTTAAATTATCGCTACTTTTGCATTCGTGATGTACTCACGAATCAGTGCAATGATGCTTTTGGGGTTCTGCATTACGCGCTGATAAACCAATTAATAGAACCTACCTACTCACATTTTAACTATAGAGATGAAAAAGCTATTTTTAGGCGCGTTGGCTCTGATTGCCGCCGCGCTCTCTCCCGCCGCCGCGCAGCAAATGCCTCAGCTACCGACGGACACGGCCGTGATTTCAGGCACCCTGCCCAACGGCCTGACCTACTTTATCCGCCACAATGAAACCCCTAAGGGTCAGGCCGACTTCCACATTGCCCAAAAGGTCGGCTCTGTGCTCGAAGAGGATAACCAGCGCGGTCTTGCCCACTTTTTGGAGCACATGTGTTTCAACGGCACGAAGAACTTTCCCGGAAACTCGCTGATTGGCTACCTCGAGAGCATCGGCGTCAAGTTCGGCAATCACCTCAACGCCTACACCGGCACGGACGAGACCGTCTATAAAATCACCAACGTGCCGACGGCGCGCACGGAAGTTACCGACAGCGTGCTGCTAATCCTTCACGACTGGGCCAACGAACTGCTCCTCGACCCCGAGGAAATCGACAAAGAGCGCGGCGTCATACACGAAGAATGGCGCACGTCGAACGTCGGCCAGATGCGCATCATCGAGAACCTGATGCCGAAAATGTATCCCGGCTCGCGCTATGCTCATCGCCTCCCCATCGGCACGATGGAGGTTGTTGACAACTTCCCTCATCAGGCCCTGCGCGACTACTATGAGAAGTGGTATCGCCCCGACCTGCAGGGGATCGTCGTCAGCGGCGACATTGACCCTGTTCGCACCGAGCAGGTAATCAAAGAGATGTTTTCAGACATCGAGATGCCCGCCAACGCCGCTCCGCGCGTTGAGTTCGACGTCCCCGACACCCCCGGCACCATCTTCGCCCTCGGCGCTGACAAAGAGATGCCCAACTCGATTGCCTATCTCATCTTCAAACACGACCCGCTGCCCCGCCAGATGCGCAACACGCAGGCCTCGCTCGTTGTCGGCTACTTGGAGCAGATGATTGACGCCATGCTCAACGCGCGTTTTCAGGAGATGATGTCTAATCCCTCGACGCCCTTCGCCATTGCACAGGCAATGATCGACAACTACCTCATGACCGGTTCCAAAGAGATGTTTGCCGTTATCGGCGCAGCCAAAGACGGCGACATCGCCAAAACCCTCGAGAGCATCTACCGCGAAGTTCTGCGCGCAAAACGCGGCGGCTTCACCCAGACCGAATATGACCGCGCGAAGGCCGAATATATTGCCGGCCTCGAACGCAACTACAACAACCGCATGACCACGGAGAACTCCGTCTACACCAACGAGATGATTCGCCACTTCATCGACGGCACCCCGATGATGGACGCCGAACTCGAATATCAGCTCATGAAGCAGATTGCTGGGATGATTCCGCTGCAGCTCGTCAACGAGACCTTCTCCCAGATGGTTGCTGACGACAACCGTGTTGTTCTATGCATGCTCCCCGAGAGCGTAGCAATGCCCTCGGAGCAGCAGCTCGCCGAGATGATGCGCAGCGTTGACGCCGAAGACATCGAGGTCTTCACCGACAACGTGCGCGAAGACCCGCTGATTGCCGTTGCGCCCAAGCCGGGCAGCGTCAAGACGGAAAGCCCCGTCACCGAATTTGCCGGCACCGAAGTATGGACGCTCAGCAACGGCGTCCGCGTCTATCTCAAACACTCCGACATCAAGCCCGACGAAATCATCATCGCCGCCTCAGCCCCCGGCGGCCTGAGCCGCGTCTACAACACCACGACCCCGGCCAATGCGTTGGCTCTCGACGTCTATGCCAACAACTTCGGTATCGGCGCATACTCCAACGCCGACCTGCAAAAATATCTCGCCGGCAAGAAAGTCAGCTGGAACGTTGGCTATAGCCTCTATGATACCTACTTCTCAGGCACAACAACTCCCAAAGACCTGCCGACGATGATGGAAATCATCTATGGTTATTTCACGGCTCTGACCTATCCCTCCGACGAATTTGAAGCCACGCGCAGCCTCTACTACGGCCTCATCGAGAACCAGGAGAAAAACCCGCAGTTCGTGTTCGGCAAAGACCTGAAAGAGGCCCTCTACACCTCGCCCTATCAGCAGGCCCTGACCGCCGCCAACCTGAAAGAGTGCACCCGCGAGGGCGTCGAAACCCTTGCCCGCAGCCGCGTCAGCGACGCCTCGCAATGGAGTTTCACCATCGTCGGCAACTTCGACCGGGAGACCCTGCGCCCGCTCGTTGAAAAATACATTGCCTCGCTCCCCGGCAGCGGCAAAGCTCCGCTCCGCATCGAAACGGCCGACCCCCTCTATGAAATCAAAGGAGGCCGCGCGACCGAGACGTTCACAACCCCGATGGAGACGCCCCAAACCTGGTGTGCGGTAATCGAGACCGCAACCGTGCCCTACACCTCGGTCAATGCCAAGCTCGTCAGCATTGTCGGCCAAATTCTTTCGGCCCGCCTGCTCAAGAGCGTGCGCGAGGAGATGGGAGCAGTCTACTCCATCGGCGCCAACGGCGACATCGACTCCCAAATCGGTCGCAACGCCACGGTGATGACCGCCTTCCCGATGAACCCCGAAAAGAAACAAGAGGTCCTCGAGGCAATTGCCAAAGAGTTCACCGACATGGCCCGCAACATCACCCCCGACGAGCTCAACAAGGTCAAGGAATACATGGTCAAGAGCTACATTGAGCGCAAAGAGAAAAACGAGCCCTGGGCATCCTACATCAACCAATGGACGCTCACCGGGAAGGACTTGTTCAGCAACGCCGTTGAGGAAGTCAACGCAATCTCACCCGCAATGGTGCAAAAATTCGTTACGGAAATGAACGCTCAGGGCAACTACCGTGTTGTACTCCTGAACCCTCAAAACTGATAACATGACAACGAGAATCGCAACATTAACCCTGGGCGCCGCCCTGCTGCTTTCGGGTTGTTCCTCGCTGAAGAGGAACAACGCCGAAAGCTTCGGGTCGGGCAACTCCATTCCACTCTACCCCGTGACAACAACAGGCAAAGCCGCAACAGACATCGACGGACGCTGGTATATCGAAAGCGTCGGCGACATCACCCTCCGGGCGTTTGAAGACACCGACTGGCCCTATCTGGAGTTCGTGCCCTCGGAGGCCCGCTTCTACGGCCACGACGGATGCAACATCATCAACGGCAGCTACCGCATCCAATCCGGCCGACAACTGGAGCTGAGCCATGTGGCAACGACACAGAAACTGTGTGAGGGCGACACCCTCGCATACCCGATTGCCCGCGCCCTCGACCTGACCCGCAGCTTCTCGACCGCTAACGGCGCCGACGGCTCGCGCATTCTCAGCCTACACAATAGTTCCAACCGCACGGTCATGACCCTGCGCAGCAGCGACATCGATTTTCTCAACGGCCCCTGGCAGGTAGTTGCGGTCAACGGCAAAGAAATCAACGTTCCCGACGCCCGTCTGATTTTCGACGTTGCCTCGTCGACAGTCAGCGGCAACGCCGGCTGCAACCGCCTCCACGGTGAGCTCACCCGCAATCCGCAGGTTGCCTCATCGGTTCAGTTCTCGAACCTGGCGACTACGCGTATGACGTGTCCCGACATCGAAACGGAGTCGGCCCTGCTCATCGCCCTCGAAGAAGTTTCCCATGCCCGTTCAAACGGCAAAGATAGCGTCGAGTTGCTCGATGTTGCCGGAAAAGCAGTTGTTAAACTCACCAAACTCTCGAAATCCGACCTGCAGTAAATGCCCGACATTGAAGCGCGCGGCGTCAGGGTCAACAACCTCAAGAACGTCGACGTCACCATTCCGCGCAACCAACTCGTAGTCATCACGGGACTCAGCGGCTCCGGAAAATCCTCACTGGCTTTCGACACTCTCTATGCCGAGGGCCGGCGTCGCTACGTCGAGAGCCTGTCGGCCTACGCCCGCCAGTTCATGGGCAAGATGCGCAAGCCCGAGGCCGACAAAATCACCGGCCTCCCGCCGGCAATCGCCATCGAGCAGAAGGTCAACACCCGCAACCCGAGGTCGACCGTCGGGACTTCGACCGAAATCTACGACTATATGCGCCTGCTCTTCGGGCGTGTCGGGCATACGATTTCACCCGTCAGCGGCACTGAGGTCAAAAAACACTCAGTCAACGACATTCTCAATGCGACCAAAGCCCTGCCCGAGGGAACCCGCCTGGCCGTAGTCGCCCCGTTGACCATTCCCGAAGGACGCTCAGCAGCCCAGCATCTCAGCGTCCTGCTGAAAGGAGGTTACACCCGCCTGCTTCGCAACGGCAGCTTTCTTGACATCGAAGAAATCCTGACCACAGGAGGAGAGCCGGACATCGAGGGCGCCGACCTGGTAATCGACCGTCTGAGCGTCAACTCCGAGGCCGACACGTTGAGCCGCATTGCCCAAAGCGCCGAAGAGGCCCTGTTCGAGGGTCATGATTCCATGTCACTCATTGCCTGGCGCGCCGACGGACCGAAAGAGCCCGAGCGCATTGAGTTCTCGACCCGCTTCGAAGCCGACGGCATGACATTCGTGGAGCCCACGGAGATGATGTTCAACTTCAATAACCCCGTAGGCGCCTGCCCGACCTGCGAGGGCTTCGGCAAAGTCATGGGCATCGACGAAGGTTTGGTCATTCCCGACCCCGGGCGTTCGGTCTATGACGACGCCGTCGTTTGCTGGCGTGGCGAAAAAATGAGCGAATGGAAAAAATACTTCATCCGTCAAAACCCCGGTTTTCCCATCCATACGCCCTATGCCGAGCTCTCCGACTCAGAAAAGCATACCCTATGGCACGGTGCTCCCGACTACCGTGGCCCGCATCGCGACCGCGCAAGCATCGATGACTTCTTCAAAATGGTCGAGGAGAACCTCTACAAGATTCAATATCGCGTGATGTGGTCACGATACCGCGGCAAAACGACTTGTCCCGACTGCCACGGCGGACGCCTGCGCCCCGAGGCTCAGTATGTAAAAGTCGGCGGACGCACGATAATGGAACTCGTCACCATGCCCGTCAATGAGCTGCTCGAATGGTTCAATGCCCTAAAACTCAACGAAACCGACAGTCTCATCGCCTCACGCATACTGACTGAAATCCGTAACCGCCTGACTTTTCTCGACGAGGTCGGCCTCGGCTACCTGACGCTTGACCGACTGAGCAATAGCCTCAGCGGCGGCGAGAGCCAACGCATCAACCTGGCGACCTCGCTGGGCAGCAGCCTCGTCGGCTCGCTCTACATTCTCGACGAGCCGAGCATCGGCCTCCACCCGCGCGACACCCGCCGCCTCATCGGCGTGCTCGAGAAACTGCGCGCGCTGGGCAACACCGTCGTGGTCGTCGAGCACGACCGCGAAATCATGCAGGCCGCAGACTATATCATCGACGTCGGCCCTATGGCCGGCAGTAACGGCGGCACCATAGTTTACCAGGGTCCGGCAAAAAACATTGCCCAAGCCAAAGGGAGCTTCACCGCCGACTACCTCACGGGACGTCGACAGATCGACGTGCCGACATCGCGTCGCGTGCCGACGGGCTACATCGAGGTCTGTGGCGCCCGCGAACACAACCTCAAAGGCATCGACGTGCGCTTCCCGCTCGGCGTCATGACTGTCGTGACCGGAGTCAGCGGTTCAGGCAAGTCAACCCTGGTGCGCGACATCCTCTATCGCGCGCTCGTGCGCGCTCTCGGAGATCAGGCCGATGCACCGGGCGCATTTTCAGGCCTCGGCGGCGATTTGAAAAGCATCGAAGCAGTAGACTTCATAGACCAAAACCCTATTGGCCGCTCAACGCGCTCCAATCCCGCAACCTATCTCAAAGCCTACGACGAAATCCGCGCGCTCTTCGCCGCGAAACAGGCCGCGAAACTCATGGGTTACACTCCGGCCTATTTCAGTTTCAACGCCCCCGGAGGCCGATGCGAGGAATGTAAGGGCGAAGGCGTAATCACCATTGAGATGCAGTTCATGGCCGACATCACGATTCCCTGCGAGGCATGCCACGGCCTGCGCTTCCGGCCCGAAATCCTCGAAGTGCGCCATAAAGAGAAGAACATCAACGACATTCTCGACATGACCGTCAACGAAGCCATTGACTTCTTTTCCGACGGCAAGACGGCGACCGAACGGCGCATCGTCGAGCGTCTGCGTCCGCTTCAGGAAGTCGGTCTGGGCTATGTCAAGCTCGGACAGTCATCGTCGACCCTTTCAGGCGGCGAAAACCAACGCGTAAAGCTCGCCTACTATCTCGCGCAGGAGTCGCCCCGCCCCACTCTCTTCATCTTCGACGAGCCGACAACGGGCCTGCACTTCCACGACATATCTACGCTGATGCACGCCTTCAACCGCCTGATTGAAGCGGGCCACACGGTTGTTATCATCGAACATAACCAGGATATCATCAAGTGTGCCGACCACATCATCGACATCGGCCCCGAAGGAGGCGACCGCGGAGGCTACATCGTGGCTCAGGGCACTCCGGAAGAGGTCATCGCCATCGGCGGCCACACGGCCGACGCAATCAGGGCGGCGTTGCCGCCCGGTTAAAGCGCTGCGCGCGGTTATGGGGCTCTCGCCCCTTGGTTATTGGGTTACTGGTTATTTTGACAACCCACTAACCGCCTAACTACTAACATCCTAACCGCGCGAAGCGCATAACCAACTAACCGGTGGGTATTGCAAAACCGAGATGACCGACATGGAGGCCGCACCGATTCTGAAACACCCCCCCAAATAACCGGCGCGCAAGCGCCCATAACCGGGGGCAAAAGCCCCCAAATAACCGGGCGGCCCCGCCGCCCCATAACCGCGGCAAAGCCGCCATAGAATATGTTACTGTTTCCTCACGCAAAAATAAATATCGGGCTCGACATCGTCGGGCGTCACGACGACGGTTACCACCTTCTGCAAACCGTCATGCTTCCCACCGACTGGGAAGACCTTCTGGAGCTCACAAAGGCCCCCGACGGCCAAGAGACCACTCTGATATGCACGGGCCGCGGAGTTAACTGCCCGCCGGAGAAGAACCTCGTCATGAAAGCATACCGGGTTCTCGCCGACACCCTCGGCGGCTTGCCCCCGACCAGCATACGCCTGCACAAAAACATTCCCGACGGCGCAGGCCTCGGCGGTGGCTCGGCCGACGCTGCGTTCACCCTGCGCGGACTAAACGAACTCTATAATCTCGGCCTCGACAATGAACTGCTCGCCGACATTGCCGCAAAAATCGGCGCCGACTGCCCCTTCTTCATATTCGACGAACCGATGCTCTGCACCGGCACGGGCACCGAAATGGCTCCCATTACCCTGCCCGATGAACTCAAAGCAATGACCCTGGCCATCGTGAAGCCGCGTTGCTCCGTGACAACCGCCGAGGCATATCGCGGAGTGAAGATTGTCGAGCCGGCAACGCCGCTGAGCGAACGCGTGCGCCGCTCGGTCGAGAACTGGCAGGGCTCGGTTCTCAACACATTTGAAGAAACGGTCATTCCCCTTCACCCCGAAATCGGCCATGCGAAAGGCGCCCTCGAGTCGCTCGGGGCAATCTATGCGTCGATGAGCGGCAGCGGCTCGGCAGTCTACGGCCTCTTCCCCAAAATCGACCCTGTCATCATGACAGACATGATTGAGAAAGTACTCCCGGACTGCGAAGTGCATGTTTGCCATAAGTTTGAACGCTTTGGCCATGCCGGACGTTAACTATTTGTCAACTTTGGCACATTTTTTGATATATCCTCTCCATGAAAAAATATCGCAACCGAAAACATCACCATAAGAAAATGGAACAAAACGATAATATCCACGAATCAGAAATCGAGGACGTAGCATCCGAAACCCAAGAACCGCAGGCGGCCGAAGAGGCCGCTGAAAACGCTGAAAACGCCGCCGACCGCGAGCTCGACGAACTCAAAGCCGCTCTTGAAAAGGAGAAGAAAGAGTATCTCTTCCTAATGGCAGACTTCGACAACTTCCGCAAACGCACGCTTAAAGAAAAAGCCGAACTCATCCGCAACGGCGCCGAAGCCGCAATGAAAGGGCTGCTTCCGATTATCGACGACTTTGAACGCGGACTCCGGGCCGTTAACGACACCGAAGGCGCCGAAGCAGTCAAGGAGGGAATGACGCTCATCTACAACAAGTTCATAAAATATCTTGAGCAAAACGGCGTCAAGGCCATGAACTCCACGGGCGAGGATTTCAACGACGAGCTCCACGAGGCTGTGGCCCTCGTACCCGGCCCCGAAGAACAGAAAGGCAAGGTCATCGACACCATGCAGAAAGGCTATATGCTAAACGACAAGGTACTGCGCCACGCCAAAGTGGCCGTCGGACAATAATATAGGGCGCTTTCGCGCCCCATAACCCACTAACCGGGCGGCAACGCCGCCCCATAACCGGGGCAAAGCCCCCAATAACCGGGCGCAACGCGCCCCAAAATTATGGCAGAACAAAAAAGAGATTACTACGAAGTGCTGGGCGTCAGCAAGACCGCAACAGCCGACGAAATAAAGAAGGCCTACCGCAAGGCCGCACTCAAATATCACCCCGACCGTAACCCCGGCAACAAAGAGGCCGAAGAGAAGTTCAAAGAGGCCGCCGAGGCCTACGACGTGCTCTCTGACGCCGACAAGCGCCAGCGCTATGACCGCTTCGGCCACTCCATGGGCCAGCAGGGCTTTGGCGGCAGCGGAGGCTTTGGCGGCTTCAGTGCCGGAGGCTTCTCGATGGAAGACATCTTCGAACAATTCGGCGACATTTTCGGCGGACGTTTCGGCGGCGGCTTCGGCGGCGCCGCAGGACGCGGCTCCTCGCGCGGACGCAAACCCGTGCGCAAAGGCTCCGACCTGCGCATCAACGTGAAGCTCTCGCTGGCCGACATCGCCTCGGGCGTCACCAAAACGCTTAAAATCCCGACCAACGACGCCTGCACATATTGCAAAGGCACGGGCGCGAAAGACGGCACCGCGTTCAACACCTGTCCGACCTGCCACGGCCAGGGAACCATTGTCCAGGTCCAGCAATCGATGTTCGGAGCCATGCAGAGCGAGTCAATCTGTCCGCAATGCCACGGCGACGGAAAAATCATTGCCCAGGCCTGCACCCACTGCAACGGCACGGGGGTGCAGCGCAAAGAGAATACCGTCAGCTTCTCGATTCCCGCAGGCGTCACCAACGGCATGATTCTCACCGTCAAAGGCAAGGGCAACGCCCCGGCCCACGGCGGCGTCAACGGCGACCTCCTCGTGGTCATCAACGAAATCAAAGACCCCGAACTCATCCGCGACGGCAACGACATCATCTATAACCTGATGCTCGACCTCCCGGGAGCAACCCTCGGCGGACCCGTTGAAGTGCCGACCATCACGGGCCGCGCACGCCTCAATATTCCCGCCGGCACGCAACCCGGCAAAGTTCTCCGCCTCCGCGGCAAAGGTATTCCCGACCCCAACAGCGGCGTAAAGGGCGACGAACTCATCAACATCATGGTCTACATTCCCGAGAACCTCACCGCCGACCAGAAAGCGACTTTCGAGGCCATGCGCTCGGCTCCCAACGTCAAACCCGACGAGTCAACGACCCGCCGCCTCTTCTCCAAGCTCAAACACATCTTCGAATAATCCCGCACGACGGATACACTCTGTAACCCGGAATAAATTGCAACTCAGAAGCCACCGCCACGGCAGGGCAACCGCATCAAAATTTGGCAATGTAGCAGCCGACAAGGTTTTCCGAATG
>CAZKOF010000063.1:0-9965 GCA_964554335.1 uncultured Bacteroides sp. | reverse complement strand
AAAATTGCCAACCGCCCAATATATGACGTAAATTCAATGAAAGTTACAGATTAAAATGTGCAAATAATCAGCCGGCGGAGGTCAGTTTGCGATAGATCTGCAAACATGCCCACGCATCGAGAGCCGCATAATTTTGCTGAGCCGACGTGAGTTCAATAGCCTCCCAGTTAGTCAGACGCTGCGCCTTGCTTATTCGCTTGCCGAAAAGCAGGGCGTAAATTTTTGTTAGCGACGCTTCGCCGATGCCATACTCCTTAACCATCGACTGAAGTTCAACAAACCCTTTGGGCTCAACCGGGGCGAGAGCGTTAAGCATATGAAAATCATCCTTTGTCGACAGTCCTATTTTAACGACTGACTCGCTTTCAAGAAACTCCTTCATGGCAGGAAATATGCCGAGCCGGTTCAACCGGATCAAAAAGCAGATGTTGTCCGTTGAAAGTTGCATGAGCGCAACTTTATGGTTATCGCCCTTGCGAAATGAGGGACGGGTCTCGGTATCAAAGCCGACTAACGGCTGTTCCATCAGATAGCGCATGGCCTTCACGGCAGCGGCGGGAGTCTGTACCAACTCTATGCGGCCATCGAAGTTTTCGGCCGGAAGTTTTGAAAAGATTTCTTTATCAATCGCTTGGAGCAACATATACACTATTATTGAACGCGCAGCAATGTCATTCCGTCGCGCACGGGGATAATTACCGGATGAAGTCGGTCGGAAAAAGAGGCAACGAGGTCGTTGAATGCGCGTATGCCGCGAGTTTGGGAATCGCGGTCATCGGCGTCGGTGACTTTTCCGGCCCAAAGGGTATTATCTGCAATGATAAATCCTCCTGCTGCCATTTTAGGCAGCAGAAGTTCGAGATATCGCGAATAGTCGCGCTTATTGGCGTCGATATACGCGAGATCCCATAGGCCCGGCAGTTGTCCGATAAACTCAGAGGCATCACCGATATGAAGAATAATTCTCGAGTCTGACGCGAAGAGTTCAGTCAGCATCTCGGCGTCCTCATCATGGTGTTCAACGGTGTGCAATTCTCCGTCGGACTGCAGCCCCTCGGCCAGACACAACGCCGAGTAACCGGTAAAAGTACCGAGTTCCAGGATGCGCCTCGGTCTGATCATATGGCTCAGCATCGACAACAGACGCCCCTGAAGATGACCGGAGCACTGGTGGGGATACAAATGGTGCAACTGAGTATAGCGGTCAAGACGCGACAACCGCTCGGGTTCAGGCTCTATGTGATCGAGAATATATGATTGCAGTTCAGCGTCCACCAACCAAGGCCTCCACTCCCAGTCGGTAACTGTCGACCCCGAAACCGGCAATTACACCGCAGCAAACCGGAGAAATCAACGAAATATGACGAATCTGCTCGCGTGCATGAACATTTGAAATGTGCACTTCGACAACAGGAATCTTGATTGCAGCAATAGCATCGGCGATTGCGAGCGAAGTATGGGTGTAAGCGCCGGCATTAAGCACAATTCCTGCGTATTCGGCATTGAATCCGACCTCATGGATTTTATCAATGAGGTCGCCCTCGTGATTGCTTTGGAAATACTCTATCTCCCACTTGCCGCGAAGGTCATCAAGCACTTTGTCCATAGTTTCCGAGCCATAGATTTCAGGCTCCCGGCGACCCAACAGATTCAGGTTAGGGCCATTTAAAATCAATACTTTCATAATATATCGGAGAGTTTTGTATATACCGGAATCGATGCTGCAGCGAACTCGCGTGCAACCACCGAGTCGGCATCACTGACAATCGCAGCAGTAACGCCGTCCATATGCTTATAAGGGTTTTCGGAATATCCGACCCACTCTATACGGTCAGAGATGTAGAGAGCCTTTGTTCGCTTCAGAAGAGGAGAAACGGTTCTTGCCCTACCCTGCCCCACAACGCGCAAGCGCCACGGTTTTTCTACATTCAGTCCGAGATCCTCGATTAACTTCCTGAGACCGCAGCCTTCGGTAATGTTGCCGAGCCACATCAGCAGCGGCTGCGAACCCTCCGCGGGCTTAGCCACCTCAACTTTAGGGAAGTACGGCATCGGACGCTCGTGATGAAGATAGAAAGGTTCCCGGCGACCGACGAGCTTGATTGCAGACTCAACAGTCTTGAATATCGCCGGCGAGTGAACATATACTTCAAATTCCTCGCCTGGAATATGGCGTAAGGCACGTGACAGGTTCAACGCGGCAAGAAATCCACCCATCGGACATGCAACCGTTGACACTCCGATCTTAAGCAGGCGATGCAAAATATCATCATTACCTGCGGATAGGATCACGGCATCATCCGCAGCAGCGGCACACATGGCGGCTGTAGTAGTCGCACCGGTCCATGTATCCTTATCGGCTGTTATGTGGATTTCAGTCATCGGACAAGAATTTCGGAATAGTAGTCAATAAATTGGCGAGCAGTATTATCCCAAGAAAAAGCCGACGCACGTCGCTTCATTGCCTCACTGTCGTGTGGCAGCTCCAAAGAAGTTTCAACGACCCGCGCCATCGCCTTAGGCTCCAGCTCGGTAAAGTAACACGCCTCCTCGCCTCCAATTTCCGGAAGGCTCGTAAGAGTTGACAGAAACACGGGCTTGCCCAGACTCATGGCTTCAAGAGGTGGCAATCCGAAACCTTCGGCCTTAGAGGGAAACAAAAATGCGTCGCAATGATTATATAGCCAGGTCTTCTCCTCATCAGTGACGCGGCCTACCATCCTGACATTTTCCATAGCCGATACGAGCGCCGGGAGGTCCCTATCCCTACAGTTGCCGGCAAGAACAAGCGTCCGCTCAGGCAGATACTTCATCATTTCAACCAGCAGACGGGCATTCTTATACTCCTCCATACTCGACAGGTGGAGCAAATAATTAGCTGACGGCATTCCGTCCGGTCTCGATTCGGTTGTAACGTCCGGACAAGTCACACCGTTATAGATAATTCTCGACGGTTGGGTGTAAGGGAACTTAGAAGCGACATCGTCGGCAACGAACCCGGAGATGAACGACAAATGCGTGGCGCAGCCCATACGCGTCAGAAAGCGACGCTCCGCACGGCGATAACGACTTCCGCTCTTTGTGTGAGCAAAATTGACGTCATGAATTGTCATCAGCTCTTTGCTGACTCCCGGAAGACGGGTAACGGCACAAATCTGATGCAATGTATGAAAAAGATCACCCTTAACCATCGGAATATGGCGCATGATTTTCGCTTTGAAATCATTTGCCTCAACATAGTCGGCACCTAATCCGAAACATCCTCTCATTCCGGGAGGAACTATAAACGTCATGTCCATCCAATCGGGCTTCATCCTGATAAGTTGTGGACAAACATTAAACGCATACTCACGCAGGCCGCAAGGAATAAATCCGGCGGCCAACGCTTCTATGACTATTCTTTTTCGCCCGTTGTTCATTTCAGAAGATCGGGACGCAGACGCTTGGTGCGCTCATAAGCCTGCTCCTGACGCCAGTCGGCAATCTTGGCTTCATGCCCGCAGAGAAGGATATCGGGAACTTTCCAGCCATTATAGTCAGCAGGTCGGGTATAGACTGGCGGAGCCAACAGATTGTCTTGGAACGAATCGCTCAGCGCACTCTGCTCATCGCCGAGAACCCCCGGAATAAGGCGGACCATGGCGTCGACTATTACAACCGCAGGTATCTCGCCTCCTGTCAACACATAGTTGCCGATACTGATTTCCCTGGTAATCAAGTGTTCACGGATGCGCCAATCGATTCCTTTATAATGTCCGCAAAGAATAATGACATTGTTGAGCAGAGAAAGCGTATTGGCCATCGGCTGGGTAAACATCTCCCCGTCCGGCGACGTGAAAATTACCTCATCATATTCGCGTTCGTCTTTGAGCGCACTGATGCAACGGTCAACCGGTTCAATCTGCATTACCATACCGGCCTCTCCACCAAAGGGATAATCGTCTACTTTGCGGTGTTTGTTTGTGGTGTAGTCACGAAGGTTATGCACATGAAATTCCGCAAACCCTTTGGTTTGGGCACGCTTTAGGATGGAGCAGTTCAGCGGCGACTCCAGCATCTCGGGCAATACGGTGAGGATATCAATGCGCATTTAACCGATGTTGAAAGCGTTTTTCAATTCATCGACCATATCCTCTTTCTCCCAACCGAAAAGCTCGACATCGATCAGACGTTCCTCTTTCTCATAAGGCGAATGGAAACGCTTGGTAATACGCTGCGGCTCACGCCCGAAATGTCCATAGGTCGAGGTTTCGGAATAGATGGGTTTGCGAAGCCCGAAGCGTGTCTCAATAGCGTGGGGACGCATGTCGAAGAGATCATTAACCTTAGCGGAGATTTCAGCATCGGTGAAATCGACATGAGAGGTCCCATAAGTATTTACATAGAGGCTGACAGGGCGCGCAATGCCGATTGCATATGCGACCTGCACAAGCACTTCGTCGGCAACCCCCGCGGCAACGAGGTTACGCGCAATATGGCGTGCGGCATATGCGGCCGAGCGGTCGACCTTCGAGGGATCCTTGCCGGAGAATGCGCCGCCACCATGCGCACCACGTCCTCCGTAAGTGTCGACGATGATTTTACGGCCCGTGAGTCCGGCGTCACCGTGAGGACCGCCGATAACGAACTTGCCGGTAGGATTTACGTGAAGAATGACCTCATCAGGATTATACAGAGAGGCATCCTCGGGTGTGAGCTTCGCAATTACACGAGGCATCAGGATATTGCGCACGTCTGACTCGATTTTCAGGCGCATGGCCTCGTCGTCGGAGTCGAACTCGTCGTGCTGAGTGGAGACAACGATCGTATGGATCTTCACAGGGCGACGCGTCGTGCCGTCATATTCCACCGTTACCTGACTTTTTGAGTCCGGACGAAGATATGTCATCTCCTTGCCCTCACGGCGGATTGCGCTCAGTTCGCGCAAAATGAGGTGGCTGAGTTCCAATGTCAGCGGCATGCGGTTTGCGGTTTCGTTCACCGCATACCCGAACATCATGCCCTGGTCACCGGCGCCCTGCTCCTCTATTGCCTCGCGTTCAACACCACGGTTAATGTCAACGCTCTGCTCATGCAGAGCTGAAAGCAGTCCGCAGGCATCGGCATCAAATTTCAGTTCGGAACGGTTATAGCCGATTTTGCGGATTACACCGCGAACAACGTCATGCAGGTCAACATAGGCACTGCTCTTGACCTCACCGGCAACGACAACCTGGCCGGTAGTAACAAGCGTTTCACATCCGACCTTGCTATCAGGGTCGTAGGCAAGAAACTGGTCAAGAATAGCGTCAGAAATCTGGTCGGCAACCTTATCGGGATGGCCCTCGGAAACCGACTCACTTGTAAACAGATAGTTCATGAATTTTGTAGGTTTTTAGCATTTTTTATTATGGTGGTTGCAAGCAGACAAATTTGTCCACCTTCTTATGTCGTTATTCAGTCGGCCGCAGCTCGTATGTCGGAATGTCGCGCAACTCCATCTCAAACCGCAAGTTTGAAAATGGAGGCACCGCGCCGGAGCCGCTTGACCCATAGCCCGCACTGTACGGGACTATAAGTTCCACCTTGTCGCCTACGTGCATATTTTCAAGCGCTATTTTCCAGCCGTCGATAAGACCCGAAGGCTTTAACGTGACAACACTATCGGTATAACTGTATGTCGAGTCGAAAGAGGTGCCATCGTAGAGCCAACCCTTATACTTGACAGACACCGTCGAAGTATATAGCGGAACAAGGTTCTGCGATGTTTTGGTCGTATCGTTCATCCAGCGCATCAACACGTTGATATCGCGGTTCCACTCGGGAGTAATGCGCGTGTACTTGCCCGTGACAGTCTGCTCATGGAGCCAGACGTCATTGACCTCACGCCACTCTTCATATTCATCCAAGATCTTTTCGTAGTCGGTCTTGTTGCAAGCACAAAGACCCACCACGGCAATGAGCGGGAGTATCGGTTTCAGTATTTTCATCAGAAGCTAACTTGCGGGGCCTGGTCAGCACCTTCAGCCGATTGGAAGTAAGGCTTTTTCTGGAATCCGAAGAAGCCGGCAAAAATATTATTGGGGAAGAGAGACACCTGAGTGTTATACTCGCGTGCAATCTCATTGTAATCACGACGGGCAACCTGAATGCGGTTCTCCGTTCCTGCAAGTTCATCCTGAAAGCGCATGAAATTTTCATTTGCCTTCAGCTCGGGATATGCCTCGGTTACGGCAAGCAAAGACTTCAATGCACCGGAAAGCTCGTTCTGGGCCTGAGTGTACTTTGCGAGAGTCTGCTCGTTGAGGTCATCGATGTTGATTGACATGGTGCCGACCTTTGCACGCGCCTCTGTAACGGCCTGCAGGGTCCCCGACTCGTGGTCAGCGTATCCTTTGACAGTTGCCTGAAGATTGGGAATCAGGTCGGCACGGCGCTGATATTGAGTCTCAACATTGCTCCATGCACTTTCGACTCCCTGGAGCGAACGGGTCATGGCGTTATACTTGCTGCAGCCCATTCCGCAGAACAGGACCACGATTGCGATTACTACAACAAAGAATATTGTCAGTGCTTTTTTCATTCGTGTAATTATTTAAGTTTGCGAAGCAGAGAGTTGATGCTCACGCGGTTATGAATAAGTTTATGAAGATCATCAATATTGACACGCGTCTGTTCCATGGAGTCACGTTCACGGAGGGTGACGGTATTGTCTTCAAGCGTCTGGTGGTCAACAGTGATGCAGAAAGGGGTGCCGATAGCGTCCTGCCGGCGATAACGTTTGCCGATGGAATCCTTCTCGTCATAGTGGGTCGAGAAATCGAATTTGAGTTCATTGACAATCTCGCGGGCCTTTTCAGGCAGACCATCTTTCTTAACCAATGGCATGACGGCACACTTGACGGGTGCCAGAGGTGCGGGGAGGTGAAGCACAACGCGCTTGTCACCGCCTTCGAGCTGCTGCTCCTCATAGCTGGAACAGAGAACACTCAGAAACATACGGTCGACACCTATGGAGGTCTCGATTACATAAGGAGTATAGCTCTCGTTCAGCTCGGGATCGAAATACTTGATGTTCTTGCCCGAGAACTTCTCGTGCTGGCTGAGGTCAAAGTTCGTACGCGAGTGAATACCCTCGACTTCCTTGAAACCGAAAGGCATAAGAAACTCGATATCCGTTGCGGCGTTGGCATAGTGTGCGAGCTTCTCGTGGTCATGATAGCGATATTTTTCATCGCCGAGTCCGAGAGCCTTATGCCACTTAAGGCGGAATTCTTTCCAGGTCTTGAACCAGTTCAACTCCTCACCGGGACGAACAAAGAACTGCATTTCCATCTGTTCGAACTCGCGCATGCGGAATATGAACTGGCGGGCAACAATCTCGTTACGGAATGCCTTGCCGATCTGAGCGATACCGAAAGGAATACGCATGCGGCCGGTTTTCTGCACATTGAGGAAGTTGACAAAGATACCCTGAGCGGTTTCGGGACGCAGATATACGGTCATGGCGCCATCGGCGGTAGAACCCATTTCAGTCCTGAACATCAGGTTGAACTGGCGCACTTCCGTCCAGTTTCTGGTGCCCGAAATGGGGCATACAATCTCGCGATCGATGATAATCTGACGCAGTTCTTCGAGATTATTATCGTTCATCGCTTTTGAGAAGCGCTCATGAAGGGCATTACGCTCCTCGGCCAGCCGGGCAACGCGGGGATTGGTCTGACGGAAAAGAGCCTCGTCGAAACTCTCGCCGAAGCGTTTGCGTGCCTTGACCACTTCCTTTTCAATTTTATCGTCAATCTTTGCGATATCCTCTTCGATGAGCACGTCGGCACGATAGCGCTTCTTGCTATCGCGGTTGTCAATCAGGGGATCATTAAAGGCATCGACATGGCCGGAAGCTTTCCATATTGTCGGGTGCATGAAAATTGCGGAATCGATGCCGACAATATTCTCATGGAGCAGCGTCATGGCGTCCCACCAGTAGCGCTTTATATTATTCTTGAGTTCCACGCCATTTTGGCCATAGTCATAAACGGCTGATAGACCGTCATATATTTCGCTCGAGGGGAATACGAATCCATATTCCTTAGCGTGTGAAACGATTTTCTTAAAGACGTCGTCTTGTTGTGCCATAATCAAATATTAGCGTTATGTTCTGTTATCTAAGCCGCAAATTTACGCAAAAATTCCCACCCTCGCAAATCATACCTTTATCAAGATGATGCCCGACGAGGAGTGTTCACAACTGGTAAAGGGAGTCAGGCCACTGTTCATCGAGGCTACGTGCACGGCATTATGGGTCGTCGGCGACGAGTTGATGCGGTCCATCACCGCCATAAGACGTCGACGGCGCTCAGTCGTTTCATGGTCCGCGAAAAGCGATCGCGTCACAGAATCCACAGAAACACAACGCGTTGCCGTGACTCCGGCCCTTTTGAATCCAAATCCTTCGCGATAGACCCTATCGAGAGCCTGTTGGGCGGCCTTCACTATCTCCGCCGTATCCGCGGTCGGCTCCGGCAAACGGACTTCAACAGCATTGCAATACTGCGGCGAAAATGTGTGAAATCTGTTGGTCGCCATAAAAACCTGAATTTCTTCGGCAACGATTCTGTTCCGACGCAATCGGCGGGAAACGGATGAAGCATGAGTCGCTATAATCTGACGCAACGGGTCGAGGTCAAAAATATCTTCTTTAAAGGAGCTTGAGCAGGTTACGGTCCGCAGCAACGGAGGAACAATCTCAGCCGTTATACACGGGTCGCCGTTAAGTTCGCGCCACATTCTGTGACCGACAACATTAAACAACTCCTTCACCGTATTCTCATCCATATCCGCAAGATGCAGTGCGGTGGTTATACCGTGGCGGCGGAGCTTCGGGGCATTTCTGCGCCCTACACCCCAAGTATCTTCTATGGAGGTGAGCGCCATTGCCTTGCGGGCCTTTTCAGGCGTGTCGATCACGCAACATCCGCGGTAGCCGGGATATTTCTTGGCAAAGCGGGAAGCAATCTTGGCCAGTGTCTTTGTCGGAGCAAAGCCGAGCGATACAGGGATACCTGTGCTGCGCCTGACAGTGCGCACAAGATGCCTGCCGAATTCAGGAATATCCCCGATATCCGCCGCCGGATATAAAAAAGCCTCATCAATGGAATATTGCTCGATGTCATCCATAAAGGAACGCAATATCATCATCACGCGACGCGACATGTCGCCATACATTCGATGAGAGCCCGACAATATCGCAACACCGTGTTTCTCAGCCCGTTCCTTAATTTTAAAATATGGGTCTCCGCGTTTGAATCCAAGTGCTTTGGCTTCATTGCTCAGCGCAACCGCACATCCGTCGTTATTGCTCAACACAATGACCGGACGGTCGAGCAAATCGGGGCGGTAGACCCTCTCGCACGACACAAAGAAATTGTTGCAGTCACATAGTCCTACCATATCTCGCTCAGCGTCGGCGACGATTCGGTTTAATGGTGTACAAAACAACACCCCAAACCATGAACTCATTCTCCGGAGTAACCTCAATAGGGGCATAGCTGCGGTTCGATGGCATCAGATAGAGTTTATCGGACTTCCTGTCGAACTTGATGCGTTTGAGGGTAAAATCTCCGTCGAGACAACATACGGCGAGGTCACCGTCTTCAGGTTCTATCGATTTATCAATCACGAGAATATCACCCTCTGCAATACCCTCTTCAATCATCGAATCACCGACAACACGGCCGTAGAACGTCGACGCCGGATGTTGGATTAAATCCTTGTTCAAATCAATGGTTTCGCCTGCAAAGTCCTGAGCCGGGCTCGGGAAACCTGCGCGTATGCCGCCCTGCGCGTATTCAAGCTCGAGCTTCGATTCCGTATCAGCTCTATATATCTCCAAATCCATAACGCAAAGTTAAGGATTTTACATGGAATTTTCGTAAATTTCCTCTAAGAAAGCCACGACCAATACTATCTTTGTGAGGGGAAAAGAG
>CAZKOF010000062.1:0-9969 GCA_964554335.1 uncultured Bacteroides sp. | reverse complement strand
ACAGCCTAATAAGAGCATAAAATTGATTTTTAACAAATTTTAAGAGACACTAGTGGATTTGACTATGTCTGCCGACAAGCAGATGGGTTTCTTCTTTGCCAAGCCCGACAAGAAAACCGCCCCGGAGGAGAAAGATAACAATCTTATTACGGAAAGAGTGTTCCTAAATAAGGTGTTGTTCTACCTTTGGACTGATGTGCTCAAGGACTTTGAACCGAACAACGACATTTTCCGCGACTCGGAAACCGGCAGGACGTATCAATTTGACAAGTTTTTTACCGACAAGCAAAAGCTCGCCGAATTTGTTGGCAAACTCGGTCTGAAAGAGGTCGGTGTCAAACCCGAAGAACCGCGGGAAAATGACAATGACGAGGCGGACGTCTCCATAAATTCTGCAACACAAAACTCCAATTCCGGGTATGTTCTCGATTGAATATAAGTCTAAAGATAACATTATTTTTGCTCTTATCAATTGTTGGTATCCTACTGATGAAAGCAAAATTTTGCATTTGGTTAACTCGGATAAAGTTAACTTTCCGCAAGGCGTACAAAAAGCATGAGGCTGCTGATTGAAGAATACCGCTACAACGTTGCGGACGTGCAGGACATTCTTGACGGACTTTTTACCCTTCAGGACATAGAGGGTAAAATCTCCGTGAGCTACGTTGGGTATTACTTCAATCCGAAAATTCATGACGTTGTGTTTATATTGCCGAAAGTGCTGATTGCCGAAAACGAGAAAGTGTTCGGCCGATACGAGCCTCGAAATCTTATTGATTTCGATAATGACTTATTGCAGCCGCTCGAACATAAATTCCTCTATGAATTTGCGGTGTGGATTCATCGAGCTATCGTTGTTTATAACAACTCACACGACAGGAACGGCATAATTCTCCGCAAGCAATTCCGGAGCGAGGGACGTGGCGCAAAGCAGACCGCCAACACTTTGTTAGACGTTATAATCTCACTTATTCGTTTCGCGCAGGAAAACCGCTCGTTCTTTACTTTTGTTCTGAGAAATCAACGCTCCGGGCTCAATAAAATTAACTGGACGCGCACCATCTGTACCTCCACCGCCATTGTGCAGAATGATTGCCCGGTCTACCTCAATCCTGTAAACAAGAAAAGACAAATCAATTTCGACGAGGAACTTCTCGTGATTTTCTTTTCAATACTTGATTGGGTACATCATCATTTCGGTTTCCCGGTTGAGGTTCCGTTCGGCTTCTCGCTTATTAAAGGTGCTGAATTCGATCGCTATCTTTCCGGCTATGGCCGTTTGAGGCTCCGTCAGATCAAGTATAAATACTTCTCTGACGTCACTATGCGCCTATGGGAGTTATGCTACGCGTTTTTCGACCGCGCATACAAAATCAAAACCGATGTTACGGCGCGCGAATATCTTTTGGCCAAGAGTTTTCATGTCGTTTTTGAAGCGATGATTGACGAACTGATTGGTGAGCGCGACGAAAACATCCCTAACGGACTGAAAAACCAGGAAGACGGTAAACTCGTTGATCATTTCTACGCCTACGAGGGGCTGCTCATAAACCGCGAGGAGCAAAACGATATTTACTACATCGGCGACTCAAAGTATTACAAGATAGGCCATGACCCACACGGCGAGTCGGTGGCCAAACAGTTTACCTACGCCCGAAATGTCATTCAATGGAATCTTGGCCTTTTTCTCGACCCGAAAAACATGGCCGGGGAGCAAACGAAATATCGCGACATTCAACTGCGCGATGATGTTACCGAGGGCTATAACGTTATTCCCAATTTCTTCATCTCGGCCAACATAAATCCCGATACGCTCTCATACGAGGAGCGCATTGAGCGCCGGAAGGGCTCGGAAAACATTTGTCGTCAGTTTGACAACAGGCTCTATGACCGCGACACACTCATCGTTTCGCACTATGATGTCAACTTCCTTTTTATTCTTGCGCTCTATGCCCGCGACCATTCCGGCGCAAAGGCGCAGTGGCGGCGCAAAATTCGCGACAAGTTTCGTCGCGAAATCCAGTCGATGCTTTCGCAGCGTTTTGACTTCTATGCAATGACCGCCCACCCGGATGTTGACGGCGAAGCCTGGCTGAAAGCCAATTTTCAGCAGATGCTCGGCAAAACCTATAGCCCGTTTCTTGACAAAGGCGTGTTCTCGCTTGCCCTCGACAAGTCTGACAAGTATGCCGGGCAAAATGCAAGATTGCTCGCCTCTTTGCGCGAGAATTTCTACGTCGTCGACTGCCCTATAGGAACCGAGCCTGCCCCCCGCATTGCCGCCGAACGTTCCGCTTATGGCGCGGTCAGTAGCCCGGCTGCCGACAAGAGCGTGTTCTTGACAACGCTGATTATGCGCGAAGAAATCGCGTCAGGCCGTCGCACGCAAATCGCCGAACAGTATACGATATTCTGCAACCACGCAGCCGAAGGAAAAACATACGTGCAGCTACGCTTCCCCTCGAGCGGCGATGTCGGCAACATCAAGTATCTCATTCCCATTTTCGATTTCAAAATTGAGGGATATTATGATGTTACGAGCATTTCGTTTGGCCATCGAACCAAGACATTCAATGAACACGGAGTTGAAATACCGGTGCGGCTGCCCACTTTGCGACTGAAATTAGGCGCCTATCATCCTCTTGATCATCCTTGTGCACCTGTAAAACCGATATTTGCGAACCAGATTTGGGACAAAAAGACATTCTTATCCCAAATTGAGCATTTAAAGTCTGATTATGATTCAACTGATATGCGCGAGCCGGATATTGATTATGGTCAGGAACAGTCCGACAATTCAGGCTACATAGAATAATAAGGTGGCACCGTTTAGTCCCGATTGTGTTGCTCGGGACGTTGTGTCCGGTGGGTCGGGTTAGAGGATGGGGGCGACGGATTTGAAGGGGTAGGGGGCGGGGCGGCCGCTGAGGCGGAGGCGGCCGTCGGGGAGCACGTCGGTGATGGAGGTGGTGAATTGTTCGCCGTCGGGGGTGCGCCAGGGCCATTCGCCCGTGCCGCGCCAGAGGCGCCGGCGGTAGTCTTCGTGGTTGTTTCCGCGTTCCAGGCGCGCAAGAATCAGCTCTATCATGCGCTCGGCCAGGGCGGGCAGGTCGTGTTCGCGTCCGGTCAGCTGAATGAGCGAGACGGGGTTCGGCGCGTCGCTGCGGAACCGTCGTTGGTTCACGTTGAGCCCGATGCCGGCAATGGAGTGGCTGATGAGGCTGCCGCTGAGGGCGTTTTCTATCAGTATGCCGCAGATTTTGCGGTCGTCGACGTAGATGTCGTTCGGCCATTTGACGGCAACGTTTTCCACTCCGAGTTCCATAAGCAGGTCGCTGACGCCCAGGGCCACGGCTTCGCTGACCTCGAACTGGCGCACGGCGGCGAGCCCTTCAGGACGCAACATGAGGCTGAGGGTTATGTTGCGGCCGGGTTCGGCCTCCCAGTTGTTGCCCCGCTGGCCGCGTCCGGCGGTCTGCTCCAGGGCCATGAGCGCGTCGCCGTGGGCGGCGCTGCGCGGCATGGCGGAGTTGGTGCTTTCGCAGCGGTCAATCAGTGTCAACATCGCGCGGTCCGAGTTCTTCATCGTCCTCATCTTCGAGGGGATATTTCAGGCGGTATTGCTCAAGAAAGTGGTGTGAATTGAAGTAATAGTCGGTGGAGTCTTTGGGCCCTTTGGGCTCCACGGTGATGTGGTCATACCAGGGTTCTTCGAAGTCGAAGCTTGTTGCTATGCGTCCCAGCTTGTTGAGCAGGAAATATTCGTGTTTTGGGTTGATGACATACCAGGCGTGCTCGCGGTCGACTCCCGTGCCGGTGCTGACAATGGCCTCCAGGATGTGGTTCAGGCGGTATTGCCAGATGTTGGCGAGGTTGTTTTTCTTTTTTTCGCGCAGGGCGTAGATGAGGTAGTCAATCTGCTGGAGGTTGAAGGGGTCATCTTTGAGAGATAGCTGGGCGTACTTGATGATTTCGTCACACTCGCGGCCGCTGTGGTGGGACTTGTAGTAGAGGTCTTCGACGATGCCGGCATAGGGCGACGTACGGTAGGGGTTGAAGTCTTCCTCGAAGATTGCGCCGAGATAGAGGCGTCGGTAGTCGTCGAGCGTCATGACCGTTTCGTTGAGTTCATAACGTGCCATGAGCTTGGGATAGTAGTGTTTCGATGTCGGGTCGGTGACTTCGCGGCAAATCTGCTCCATGTCGGGAGCCACGGGTTCGTGCAGGCTCATGAGCATGAGCGCCGCGGCGGCAATAATCAGCGGGATCAGGCGTTTCATAGGGCCAGAAGTGTTGCCGACGATGCGTCGCCGATGGTTACGCTCACCGTGTCGCCGACCTTTTCGCCGGGGCGGCGGTTGAAGACAACGGTCTTGTTCTGGCTCGTGCGGCCTACCCATTGCGTTGTGCTCCGTTTGCTGACGCCCTCGACGATGACGTCGAAGGTGCGGCCTATGTCTCGGCGGTTGGCGGCGAGGCTCAGCTCATTCTGGAGCGCGATCATGCGGTTGAGGCGCTCGATTTTGGTTTCTTCGCTGATGTTGTCGGGCATGGTGCGTGCGGCAACCGTGCCGGGGCGTTCCGAGTACTTGAACATGAAAGCGGCGTCGAAGCCGACGGTGCGCATCAGCTCGAGGGTCTGCTCGAAGTCTTCCTCGCTCTCGTCGTGGAATCCGGTGAAGAGGTCGGTCGTGATTGCGCAGTCGGGCAGCCGGCGGCGAATTGCGGCGATGCGGTCGAGGTAGTGGGCGCGGTCATAGTGGCGGTTCATTGCCTTGAGCACGGCGTCGGAGCCGCTCTGGACCGGCAGGTGGATATGGCGGGCAATGTTGGGGCGCGAAGCAATGGCGTCGATAATGGCGTCGCTCATGTCGCGGGGGTGGGAGGTGGTGAAGCGCACGCGCATGTGGGGCACGGCGTCGGCAACCATTGTCAGCAGGCGCGCAAAGTCGGTCTGCTCGTCGTAGCGGTAGGAGTTGACGTTCTGGCCCAGGAGGGTGACCTCTTTGAAGCCTTTGTCGCTGAGGTCGCGGACCTCGGCGAGGATGCTCCCGGGTTCGCGCGAGCGCTCGCGGCCTCGGGTGTATGGCACGATGCAGTAGGTGCAGAAGTTGTTGCAGCCGCGCATGATGCTGACGAAGCCGCTGACGCCGTTGTTGCCCAGGCGCCGCGGAATGATGTCGCGGTAGGTCTCCGTGCGGCTGAGTTCGACGTTGAGGGCGGGGTGTCCGGCCTCGGCCTGGGCCAAAAGGGCGGGAAGGTCGAGGTAACTGTCGGGCCCGGCCACGAGGTCTACGCCGTGGCGGTC
Organism: uncultured Bacteroides sp.; assembly: GCA_964554335.1. GTDB lineage: Bacteria > Bacteroidota > Bacteroidia > Bacteroidales > Muribaculaceae > UBA3263. Next base: position 4,661 of record CAZKOF010000062.1, on the reverse strand, counting down.
AATGAGTTCCCGGCCGACGCGCTCGGCCATGCAGCCGATAACGCCGATGAGGCGGGGGCGTCCCGTTTTGCGTCGACGGGCATTGAGTTCGCTCAGGCGGCTGAAAATCTTCTGCTCGGCGTTGTCGCGTATCGAGCAGGTGTTCAGTAAAATGGCGTCGGCCTCGGCTGGCTCTTCGGTCGGTTCATAACCTGCCATCTGAGCCACGGCGGCCACCACTTCGCTATCGGCGACATTCATCTGACAACCGTATGTTTCGAGTGCAATTTTCTTCATTTCAACTCGCAAAGATACGGAAATAAATGAAAAACTAAAAATGAAAAACTAAAAATGAAAAATGAAAATGAAAATTGAAAATGAAAATGAAAATGAAAAATTTAAATTGGTGGGAGCGTGGCGTGAATCATTTTTAGTTTTTAGTTTTTAGTTTTTCATTTTTCAATTTTCATTTTTCATTTTTAGTTTTTCATTTATTTGCGTACCTTTGCGGGTAGATATGTCGAAGACGTTCTTGCAGTTCGCGTTGTTGCTGGTGGTGTTGGTGCCGGCCCAGGCCGTTATCTTCAACCATATAGCCCTGTATTCCGCGGGGCTTGCTTTCTTGTTTATCTATTTTATTATCAAGCTGCCGGTTAACCTCACTCCTGCAAAAGTCATTTTTCTGAGTTTTCTCACAGGCTTGATAATCGATATTTTTCAAGACACTCCCGGGGTCAACTCATTGGCCTGTACGTGTCTCGGCGGGGTGCGCCGCACGGTTATGCGTCTCTACATTCCGCGCGAGGAGGATATTCAGCATTCAATTCCCTCAATCCGCACGTTAGGGGCCGCCGTCTTCGCCAAATATGTGGTCACGATGACGCTGATTTTCTGCCTGTTGGTCTTCTCGATCGAGGCGTTCACGTTCTTCAATCCGATCATTTTGGCGACGCGCGTCGTTGCCTCGACGCTGCTGACGTCGGTTCTGCTCATTGCTTTAGACTCCTTATCTCTTTCCGGACGCAGTGAGAAAAGATTATAACCTCGAAAAGCGCCGATGGGTAATCGGCGGCTTCATTCTGCTGATTGCGATAATCTACCTTGTCAGACTCTTCTCCCTGCAGGTCGCCGACGACAAGTATAAAGCCTTTGCCGAAAACAATGCTTTTTTGCGCAAGGTTCAGTTTCCGTCGCGCGGATTGATGTATGACCGCAACGGCGAGCTGGTGGTCTACAACCAGCCGGCCTATGACGTCATGATGATTCCCCGCGACATCAAAGGCCTCGACACGCTCGACTTCTGTCGCACCCTCGGAATCACCCGCGAGGACTTCGATGCGCGCATGGCCGACGTCAAGAAGTCGGCGGGCTATAGCGTCTACACTCCCCAGCGCTTCATGTCGCACCTGAGCGCCCGTGACTACGGACGCCTGCAGGAGAAGCTCTACCGCTATCCCGGTTTCTTCACCCAAAAGCGCATTCTCAGGCAATATAACTACCTGGCGGCGGCTAATGTGCTCGGCAACATCCGCGAGGTCAACCAAAAAGACCTTGACCGCGACGAGGCGGGCTACTATCGTCCCGGCGACTACATCGGCGACCTCGGGGTTGAGCGCAGCTATGAGGAGTATCTGCGCGGCGACAAAGGCGTGGAAATTCTGATGCGCGACGCCAACGGCCGCATTCAGGGCCGATATGAAGACGGTGTCTTCGACGTTGAGCCTCACTCGGGCCGCAACCTGACCCTGAGCCTCGACATCAAGCTTCAGGAGTATGCCGAGAGCCTGATGGTCAATAAAATCGGCGCCGTGGTTGCCATCGAGCCGAAGACGGGCGAGATTTTATGCATGGTCTCGGCCCCGACCTATGACCCGACGCTGCTCATCGGCCGCGAGCGGGGCAAGAACTACCTCAAGCTGACCGACCCCGGAAACATTGACCGCCCCATGTATGACCGGGCGCTTCAGGGCTACTATCCTCCCGGGTCGACGTTCAAGCCCGGCCAGGCGCTCATCCTGCTCCAGGAGGGCATCATTGACCTCAACACGGCCTATCCCTGCTATCACGGCTACATCAACGGCGGCCTCAAAGTGGGCTGCCACGGCCACGGCTCCCCCCTGCCCGTCAAGCCGGCGCTGCAGACCTCGTGTAACGCCTTTTTCTGTTGGGGATTCAAAAATATGATTGACCGCCGCAGCAAGTATGGTTCCAGTGCCAACGCTTTTGAGGTGTGGAAGAACCATCTCGTCAGCATGGGCTATGGCTACAAGCTCGGCGTCGACCTGCCCCACGAGAGCCGCGGATTTCTGCCGAATGCAAAGTATTACGACAAGTTCTACGGCGAGGGGCGCTGGAGCGCCAACACCATAGTCTCCGTCTCCATCGGCCAGGGCGAGGTGCTCGCAACCCCCCTGCAGATGGCAAACCTCTGCGCGACCATTGCCAACCGCGGCCATTTCATCACCCCCCATGCCGTCAAAGCCATTCAAGACACCGTCATGCCCGCCGAACTCCTCGAGGAGCGCTATCCGGGAATTGACCGCCGCTGGTATGAGGCCGTGGCCGAGGGTATGCGCATGGCCGTCACCGGCGGAACGTGCCGTCTGGCCAACCTCCCCGACATTCCCGTTGCCGGCAAGACCGGCACCGCCCAGAACCCCCACGGCAAGGACCACTCGGCCTTTATCGGCTTCGCTCCCTATGATGATCCCAAGATTGCCGTTGCCGTCTATGTTGAAAACGGCGGCTTCGGCGCAACTTTCGGTGTGCCCATCGGCTCGCTGGTCATCGAAAAGTATCTTAACGGTGAAATCCGCCCCGAGCGGAAATATATAGAAAACAATATGTTGAACGCCAATACCAAGCAATTCCGTGTTGTCCGCAAACCGAAGAACTAACAACACCGATCCCTCGGCGTTTCGCTCGCTCGACTGGTTCACGCTGCTGCTATATCTGCTGCTCGTGTTGGCGGGGGTTGTCAGCATCTATGCCGCGAGCTATGACTTTGACCACGCCTCGATTTTCTCCTTTGCCGAATTTTCGGGCAAGCAGCTGCGCTGGGTAGGTCTGGGGCTGGTAATGGGCCTCGTCATCCTGCTGAGCGACTACAGGATATATGAAACCTACGCCTATCCGTTCTATGTCGGCATGATGCTGCTGCTTGCGGTCACTGCGGTGATTGCCCCCGATATCAAAGGGTCTCACTCGTGGCTCAAAATCGGCCCCGTAAACCTCCAGCCTGCGGAGTTTGCAAAGTGTGCAACGGCCCTGGCCCTCGCAAAGCTCTTCAACTCCTACAATTTCAAGCTTAAAACCCCGGCCTCCTACGCCAAAGCCATCGGCGTCGTCGTGCTCCCGATTCTGCTCATTATCGCGGAGCGCGAAACCGGCTCGGCCCTGGTCTATCTGTCGCTCTTTTTTGTGCTCTATCGCGAGGGAATGAGCGGCATGGTGCTCCTGAGCGCCCTGGCGGCGGTGGTCATCTTCGTTGTCAGCGTGAAGTATCCCGAGGCCATGGCCATGACCGGAATGCAGCTGGGCGAATTCATCGTGATGGCGCTGATAATGCTGACGTCGTCGCTCATGGCCGGGTTGTTCGCTCGGTCGCTCGAGGTCATGCGCAATGTCGGCCTGCTTTTCCTCGCCTCCATCGGGTCGATGTTCCTGCTCGGCGGCCTCGGCATCGAGTTCCCCTGGAAGTGGATATTCGTCGGCGAAATCGCCCTCGGGGCCGTCTATTTCATCTTCATGGCCGTCAAAGACCACCTGCGCAAGCTCTACGTCTGCGCAATCTTTGCCCTCGGGGCCCTGCTCTTCTCATTCTCGGTCAATATCCTTTTTGATCACCTCGCTCCCCACCAGCAGAACCGCATCCTCGTCTCCCTCGGCATCAAAGCCGACCCCCGCGGCGCCGGCTATAACGTGAATCAGAGCATGATTGCCATCGGCTCGGGTGGCATTACGGGCAAAGGCTTCCTCAACGGCACCCAAACCAAGCTCAAATACGTGCCTGAGCAGCACACTGACTTCATCTTCTGCACAATAGGCGAAGAGCAGGGTTTCCTGGGCACATCGTCCGTCATTTTGCTCTTCCTGATGTTGATATTGCGAATCATCACTATTGCCGAGCGCCAGCCCTCAACGTTTGTCAGGGTCTACGCCTACTGCGTCGCGTCGATACTGATTTTCCATTTCTGCATCAACCTCGGCATGGTCATCGGCCTCTGTCCGGTCATCGGCATTCCGCTGCCATTCTTCTCCTATGGCGGCTCGTCGCTCTGGGGCTTCACCCTGCTGCTCTTCATCCTTCTCCGCCTCGACTCCGCCCGCAAGCAATTCCGCACGTGACGTTCCGCCGACATGGTGCCGCCGACATGGAGGAGGGTGTACCAAATTATTTCGGCACACCCTCATTCTTGTCTCTGTTTTTCGCTTTTCGCTTTGGGTCGCTGCGCGACCGCTTTCTCGCTTACGCGACTTCGACTATCGCTTTGTACGCGGCCACGCTTTGCGCTTTGACGAGGTTGCCGCGGAAGGCCAGGCGCGACCCGACATCCGTGCTCGTCCTCGAAGCATCGCTACTCGCACTCGTGAACGTCACGCCGCCATGCGCATACGCGTTGCTGTAGCCGCGAAAGACCACACGGCCTGTGGAGGTGGAGATATAGTAGATGTCGCAGAAA
>CAZKOF010000061.1:0-10000 GCA_964554335.1 uncultured Bacteroides sp. | reverse complement strand
TTAATTTCGTAAATCATCGTCAAATCGGTCAAGTGAAATACGCATTAATTTAATTAACCAACAGGTTATGCTTCATATTTCGGCGTGCTTGAGGATGGAAAGATCACATTCCCTAAGGAAGCGATAGGCGTCAAGCTGCCGTCGTATTACGATGGAATATATTGGGTTAACAATACCGGAAAATTCAGCATTGAACTGCCTGCGGGCGCCGGAGTTGAAGAAGTTGCCGTAGAAGACAACGCCGCTTCGGCCGAATACTACAACCTGCAGGGAATCAAGGTGACTAACCCTGAGAACGGCAAGTTGTACATCCGCCGTTGCGCCGGAAAAACCGATAAGGTCGTGTATCACGACTGATTTATATCGTCAGACCGGTTTCAGGTCACAAAACAAAAGGAGGGTGTGTCAAAATTCAGTCGCCATTATGGAGGCCGAATGCTTTAGCTTTCGGCACCGCGACGCGAAGCTTGATTTTCAGGAGTTTGACGTAGTGGCCAAAGCTAAAGCATTGGCCCTCCATATTGCTTCGCGACGCGATTTTGAATTTTGACACACCCTCCTTTCTGCTTCGTTAAAATCGGTAATGCAATATCTGCTTATACCCGGAGAGGAAAAGATCAGCCGGGAGTTATGTAACGAGTATGCACTGCCCTTTTCGGATGTCGGACTCGCCCACGACGAGATTGTTACATTCGACCGGACCTAAGACGATGTGATGCCGTTGCTTGACAAAACCGGGTCATTAGTCGAGACCATGCGAAAATTGGTGGAATTATAATTTGCGTAGTTGCCGAGGATTTCGTAATTTTGCAATCAGATTTATAACATTGTATATTTCCTAACAAATCAAACCGAAATGGTAAGTTACAAAGAATTAGGCCTCGTGAACACCAAAGAGATGTTTGCCAAGGCCATCAAGGGCGGCTATGCCATCCCCGCGTTCAATTTCAACAATATGGAGCAGCTCCAGGCTATCATCAAAGCCGCAGCTGAAGAGAAGTCGCCGGTAATCCTTCAGGTATCGAAGGGCGCCCGCAACTATGCCAACGCCACCCTGTTGCGCTACATGGCCCAGGGCGCCGTCGCCTACGCCAAGGAACTCGGCTGGGAGAATCCCCAGATTGTTCTTCACCTCGACCACGGCGACAGTTTCGAGCTCTGCAAGAGCTGCATCGACAGCGGTTTCTCGAGTGTGATGATCGACGGCTCTCACCTCCCCTACGAGGAGAACGTTGCCTTGACCAAGCAGGTCGTTGACTACGCCCATCAGTATGACGTGACCGTTGAGGGTGAGCTTGGCGTTCTCGCCGGCGTTGAAGACGAGGTTTCGTCTGACCACCACACCTACACCGACCCCGAAGAGGTTATCGACTTCGCGACCCGCACCGGCTGCGACTCGCTCGCAATCTCTATCGGCACGAGTCACGGTGCCTATAAGTTCACTCCCGAACAGTGCACCCGCAACGCCGAAGGCCACCTCGTTCCCCCGCCGCTGGCATTCAACGTTCTCGACGCCGTTATGGAGAAACTTCCCGGATTTCCCATCGTGCTCCACGGTTCCAGCTCCGTTCCCCAGGAATATGTCGACATCATCAACAAGTTCGGCGGCAAGCTGCCCGACGCTATCGGCATTCCCGAAGAGGAACTCCGCAAGGCTGCCAAGAGCGCCGTTTGCAAAATCAACATCGACTCCGACAGCCGTCTGGCAATGACTGCAGCCGTTCGCGAGGTCTTCGCCACCAAGCCCGGAGAGTTCGACCCCCGCAAGTATCTCGGCCCGGCCCGCGACGAGATGGAGAAGCTCTACAAGCACAAGATTGTCAACGTGCTCGGCTCCAACGGTAAGGCATAATCTTCCCGACCGGACAATCACTGATTTGGACGCTGCGAATTTCGCGGCGTCCATTTTTTTTCAGGAATTCTGCGGTCGGATGGGCGGGGTGGGGCGGTAACTTTGCGGTCATGGAAACTATGAAAACCGCAATCGAACTTATCAAACGCCACGAAGGGCTGCGCCTTCAGGCGTATCGTTGCTCCTCGGGGGTGCTGACGATTGGTTATGGCCACACGCGCAACGTCTGTCCCGGTCAGCAAATCTCTCTCGCCGATGCCGAGGCTCTTTTACTTGCCGATGTCGGCGAACTCCGCGGGCAGCTCGCCGCGATGCAATCTGCGGCGGGCCTGTCGCTGACGCCCGGGCGCGAGGCTGCGTTGCTGTCGTTTGCTTTCAACGTCGGCATCGGGGCGCTACGGCGTTCGACGCTCTGGCGCAAGGTTGCCGCAAATCCCGATGACCCGGCGATTGCCGCGGAATTTGCGCGCTGGAAGTATGCCCGAGGCCGCGTCATGGTCGGACTCGTCAAGCGCCGCGCCGAGGAGGCGGCTCTATATTTTGCGCAATGATGAGGCGGGTCAGGGTTGTCTTGGCGGTCGCATTGTCGTTGCTGGCGTCGTGCGCGAGCCGGAGGGTTGCCGAGGGACATATTGAGCGTGCTGACACTTTTCGCGCCGTTCTCGCCGAGCGGCTGAGTGTCAGTCTCGATGATGTCATTATCATTCCGCCCGATAGCGTGCGCCCGATGGTCGTTGCCCGGCGGGCGGAGATCAGGCGTGTTGCCGCCGCCGAAGTCAGCTCTGCGGCGCGCGAGCAGGTCAGCGAACTCCGCGAAACGACAACGGAGGCGCCCCGCGTCGAGGCGCCTCCGCTATGGCCGCTGCTATTACTGCTTGCGGCGGCAGTTTTTATAAGATGGTTTTTGAACCGTTGACGATGTAGATGTTGCCTTTGGTTGTGTTGACAACGCGACGTCCCTGGAGATCGAAAATCTTTTCAGCGCCGTTGGCTGCCGAGGTAATTTCGTGGATTCCGGCCTCTTCGGCAGTGACTTTGACGGCGACTTCCACGCCGGGGCCGCTGACGGTGATGACGCCATCGGTGATTGCGGGGGTGCCGGGCTTGCGGCTAACGGTGAGAGTGCACTCGTTGTAGCGCCCGCTGACGGTGGCTACGAGGTCTTCGGGAGCGTCGACCGTGAGCTTGCTTCCGTCGTAGTAGCTGCCCAGGGCAACTTTCGCTTCGGGAGCCTCGTCGGTGATTTCAATGCTCCCGGTTTCGCAGGTCAGCCAGGGATATTCACCGTTGATGCCGATTGCAAATGCACCCATCGGGTAAACATAGCTGTCGGGGTCGTTTATATCCTCTTTGTAGACCATCGCTTTGATGTTTGTGTAAGCAGGACGCCCCGTGTGCGCGCTGATATCGATATCATGACGGATGTAGCCCCAGTTTAATACGCCGGGTAACGCCGATTGCAGCGGTGCAAAGAACTTCACCTTGTCGGAACGGAAATTTTCAATCATGAAGAAGTAAGCCGGATGCTCATCGGTCGCTTTGATAATGGCCGGCTCTGTGAAGTCAAACGGAATGGTCATGTAGCCGTTGGCGTCAGGATATTCACATGCAATGGCCGAACCCTTGCAGGTTGCCGTGGCGATAACAGACATGGTACTGATGCCTGTGTGCATTTCGGCGTCGAGACCATAGATTGTTGCGGTCAGCTCTGCGTCTGAGTCAATCCGGCCCCAGACGTAGAGTGTCAGACCGTTGACGGCGAGAGGGGCCTCTGTGGGCATGAAAAGGTTGGCTATGCCGGTAAGGTGGGAGTAGTCGCTCTCGGTCGCTTCTTCCTGACCGTTGAGTGAGTATTTCAGCCAGTAGTCATCGACGTTGCCGCGCTCATCATATCCGAACACGGGGATTGCCAATACTCCGGCTTCGGTGTCCTCACATAACTGCATTGTCAATCCCTGGTTCATGTAGTTAAATGGCAGCAAGGAGCCATCGAACTCACTGCCGTCGTTGAACGTGATTTCAGCTTTGCCACCTGCCTGCAGGCGGAGGTAGGGGGAGGTATATGAGCCGGGCCGGGCTTGGGGTGCGGAAGCTTTGAGGGTAGGCGGACGATAGAAGTTATTTTTTTTGGTAGTGGCTGATGAATAATCCGGTTTGTAATTCACTGTAAGATCATACTGTTCGTCAGAGGTCAGGAAGCTATCCTTATGGTCCGGGTCTTCATATTCCCATTGGAATGTTGCATCAGCTTCAGAGAAATTCTGCCATGTCAAATCCGTGAAAACGGGATACAGGGCAACGGGCGCGGCGGATCCGTTGAGCGTTGCGGAGCGGTCAAAACCCCAGTATAGAGTGCTCCATGGGTCCAGATAGCTGATGTTTTCAAGCAGGGGATAACCGATGCCGATGGCGTCAATGAACATCGTGTTGCCGTCAATGCCGACGTAGCGGATGGCGAGTTTGATTTTCTTTCCTGCAAATTCGCTGAGGTCAACTGTGCGTGGATCAAAGGATTCTGTATATGCATATCGTAATTCGGATAACGTCATGTCGCGATATTCGTCGACAACGTCATAAACCGTTGACCAATCTTTTTCGCCTTCGGGGAGAACCAGCAGCTGCAGGGTCGCGGCCACTTCTTTTTCTCCGATGAATTCTCCCTTGTCGAAATCCACATGGTCCTTATCAAATTTGAAAAGGTAAGCCGGATTGAGGAACAACGAGAATGTCGCAACCATTCCACCTTCAATCTCAACTTCAGGCGAAATAAGCCATTCGTCTTGATTGGCAGACTCAGAGTAGCTTATGCCGTAGGAGTATTGTCCTTCGGGAGCCGCGGGTAAATTGGAGTTGGGAATGACGGGGGTCCAGCTGTATTCGCGGTCAACATCACCTTTCATTTCAACGGTCCAACCTTCGGGAGTCCAATCAAGCGTGGTGCCGTCCCAACCTTCGAAACCTTCAAACATGACGTAGCCGTCGGGGGTTGTTTCCGCCCGGCTGCCGATGCGTTTTTTTATCTGAATAGTGCCGGTGTTGACTTCAGGCAGACGCTTGAATTTGCGGGATTGGGCCGTTTTGGCGGTTTTGGCGGTCGGAAAGACTACTTTGTCGGCAAAGCTGACGGGTGTCAGATCTGCCGAGGCGCTCAGCGTTGCTCCTGCAAGCAGGGCTGTAATGATGGGCTTATTCATTTAATAGTTTGTTAGATGATTATAATTGGTTTATTTGCTGCAAAGTTAGGCATTCCCGTGCATATGTGCAAATAATGCTGCGAGTGCATAGATCCCGACCTGGCCGGCAACGATGAGGGCCGAGGCGGGAACATTGATGACCGTAGCCGCCAGCAGGCCGCCGACGCATGTCAGCGCACTGACGCCCACCGAAGCTGCCATCATGGTTTTCAGCCGTTGGCAGAAGAGTTCGGCGGTCAGCTGCGGGAGCGAGAGCATCGACATCAGCAGCATCATGCCGACGCATCGGATCATCAGCACTATGCCGACGGCGATGAAGAGGGTCATGGCGCCGTTGTAGACCCGGGTCTTGACGCCGACAACTTTCATGAAGTCAGGGTCGAAAGCGCTGGCCATAATCTTCGGGAAGCAGAGAGCCAGAAACAGTGCGAGCGTCGCCGAATATAGCGCGAAAATCCATAGGTCGGCGCGGGTGATAGTGAGTATGTTGCCGAAAAGGAAAGAGTTGAGTTCAGGAACGGCGCCGGGAGTCAGAAACACGAAAGTCACTCCGATAGCCATGCCTGCTGCCCAGACAACGGCGATCGCCGAGTCTTCGCGCACGCGTCCTTTTTCTCCGAGCCATTGCACGCCGAGGGCCGAGGCAATGGCAAAGACCGTTGCCATCGCAATGGGTGACCAGCCCATAAAGTAGCCGAGCCCGAGGCCGCCGAAGCAGGCGTGGGTGATGCCGCCGCTGATGCTGACCAGTCGGCGGGTAACGATGTAGCTTCCGAGCATTCCGCCGCCGATGCTTAGAATCAGGACTCCGAGCAGGGCGTTGCGGAAAAATGAGTAGTCGAGCAGGTCAAGCATTTTCGACCTCTTCGATTGTGAAACCCGCGGCACGGAGGTGGTTCCAGAACTGCGGATAAGACTTGCTGACGACCTCGGCATTGTTGATTCTCAGGCCGGGGAAGTAGAGCGCTGCGGGGGCGAAGGCCATTGCCATGCGGTGGTCGTCGTAGGTTGCGATGGGTTCGATTTCTTCGCCGGGGTCGAAGCGCGCGCCGGTCCATGTCAGGGTCCCGGGGTCTTCGGCGTCGGTAATGAATCCGAGCTTGCTGAGTTCCATTTGCAGAGCTGCGATGCGGTCGGTTTCCTTGATGCGGAGGGTTTCGAGCCCTTCGAAGCGGAAAGGCAGGGCGAGCAGGCAGCAGCTGACGGCAAGGGTCTGGGCCAGGTCGGGATTGTCGGATAGGTCTACCAGGAGTTGCGAGCCGGCGTCGGGCGTCAGTTGCAGTCGGAGCAATCCCTCGGAGTCGAAAGAGTTGCGCAGCCCCGTGACCTCAAACAGGCGGCCAACGGCGGCATCGCCCTGGAGCGAACGGGGTCTCAGGCCTGCGAGCGCCACGGGTTCGGCCGATATCGCAGCGATTTCAAACCAGTAGCTTGCCGCGCTCCAGTCGGCCTCGACCGGAGGCATTCCGCGGGAGTATTCTGAATGGGCAATTTCGATGGTCCCGGCATCTTCGTCGAATTTGGCTTTCACTCCGGCCTCGGCCATGAGACTCAGGGTCATGCGTATGTAGGGCGTGGAAACCAGGCGCCCGCGCAGGTGCAGGCGCAGGCCGTGTCGCATCGTGGGAGCAATCATCAGCAGGGCCGAGACGAACTGCGAGCTGACTGTCGCGTCGAGTTCGGCTGTGCCCCCCTCGAGCATGCGTCCGCGGATGTGGAGAGGTGCGCAGCCCTCGTCGGCGGCATATTCGATGTCGGCGCCGAGCGAGCGCAGGGCGTCGACCAGCGGTGAAATCGGGCGGCGGCGCATGCGTTCGGAGCCGTCGAGAATGATGTCGACTCCGGGTGTGCACGCAAAGTATGCTGTCAGGAAGCGCATGGCCGTTCCTGCGGCCCCGATGTTGACGCGGCCGGAGGTCCGGCCGATGGCACCCATCAGGGCGTCGGTGTCGTCGCAGTCGGCAACACGCATCGGTCGCCGCGGCCCCGGGGTGAGCGCCGCGATTATGAGCTGGCGGTTGCTCTCGCTCTTGCTGAGCGGAAGCGCCACGGGAGCGTCGTTGAGCTCCTCGGGCGGAAAGATTTTCAGGTCCATAGTTATTGCAAAGTTACGAAAAAACTTTGATGTCGGGTAACGGCGGGTGTTAGATAAATGCCGTTACCGAGCCGATCAGGGCGAAGATAATGAGTATCGAGCCGATGATGCGGTTGACCAGGTAGAGAGAACGCACGTTGAAGTGGGAGCGCATCTTGTCGACCAGGAAGGTGACGAAAAACCACCAGCTGAGGGCTCCGGCGGCGATGCAGAGGTAGCCGGCAACATAGTGATAGTAGCGGAACTCGGGGAGGAGGAAGTTGAAACGGGCAAACAAGCCGATGATAAATCTTGAACGGGTAGATTCTAAACAGCTGACTCTCTTTTGATTATTTTCATCGAACTCACGTTATTTAAAAGCTTTGTTTATTTTCTTTATCAAATTATAGAAATCAGCGTGAGTAATTGATGTTATTGGGAGTTGTATAAATTCTTCTAATAATTTTCTTTTGAAGTCGCTTTTTGCTGATTTGTGTTCTTGACCAACGCTTAACGCCAATTTCTGGAGTAATGCAGGCTCCTTGCTGGATAATGTTTGATATGCACAAGCAGGGACAAGACCTTCTATACATCTTTTACCAGATTCATTTTTACCGATGGGAAATAAATCAACATTCTCCTTAAATCCTATTGAATTCGCAGCTTTCTTGACGTCTTGTAGCCTGTCAAGATCAACTGTAAGAATGACCTTATCAAACTTCTTACGGATAAAGTTCATAAGGATATTATTCTTTACATTATCAGCTCCATCATATGGGTATATTTCTATATCGGAAGATAATGCATTTCCTCCATGACTTGCATTTTGGAAAAATTCCAAGTATTCTTTATCAATGCTGCCTTCAACAAGAAGTATTTTGGAATGATTGCTGAAAATAATATTTTTCATAGGTCCAAAATCCGCAGGATTGATGCCTAATGCAACAGCAAATGGCTCATACCACTTCTCAGAATGAGTGTCTATAATGTGCGATGCAGTGTCCTTACTCTTAGGTTTTGTGTTGCGACCAATGAGGATGTTCGACTCAGGCGATTTGAAACTCAAGAGATATGGACTATGTGTTGTGGTAATAATTTGGATTTTAAACTGATTCGCCAAATCCTGTAAAATTCGGCCAAACTCTGCCTGCGCTTGTGGATGCAGAAAACATTCTGGTTCTTCTATAACTACTATAGGTGATATCCTGTCTGATTCTGATAGAGTTTGTTGCGACCTCTTGGCATTCAGGATGTTAAGAAATATCATAGTCCTATTTCTTGTTCCACTTCCCCAATCATCAAGTGAAACATCTGCCCCTTTCTCTTTAAGAGAGATGTCGATTGATTCTCTCTCAAAATTAAGACCTGGGGTCGAGAAACTAACCTCATATTTATCTTCCAAATTGCCAAGCAACTTAGTTAACTCGGCTTGGTGACTTTTAAGGGATTTCTGAACAATCTTTACCAACTCTTCTTTTTTCTTATTAATAGCGTCCATATCTGATGAACTAATAAAGTTGGTGATTCTGTCCATATTGTCCTCAAATGGATTAAAATCATAGTTGGTGGAATTGTGGAATATTAAACACTCTGAATTCCTGAGACGTTTTAACACTTCTTTCTTTTGGAAATCATCGGATATTTCTTTTTCACCAAGATGTATTGAATATGTTGTCTCGTTTTTATGTGTCCGAGCATATTCAACCTTTAGAATCTCAACCTCTGATATAGTAAAGTCTGAGGCGTCTTTTAGAATAAACTCTGTAAAGAACTTATAAATTGACGAATCACAATCTTTGTGAATTTCAAGTTCAACACACACAAAGAGATCCTCTTTGCTGTCTTTCTTCCAACTGGTTATTTCATCTTTCCAATCCATGCCACTATTGCCAAAGATAGAAGTTCCACGAAGTCTTAATCTATGGAATGGGCTAAGAATCGTTCTTAGAGCTCTTATGATATTGGATTTTCCAGCATTGTTCTTTCCACTAATTGCTGTATAGTATCCAGACAAGTCAATTTTGCACGTTCTCTAATGTACGATAATTTCGTGCAATAATACGCTTTATAATCATATTCTTACTATTACTATATTTGTGGAATTATTTTGTGAAGCGAATCTGAAGATTCAGTTTGATGAAGTAGCTGTCCTTTACTTTATATACCTCACCAAATTCATGGCGAGTAGTACTGGGAGTATCGAACTTGGTATTGTTAAATAGGTATTCTTCAAGGTCATTGCGATCAAAGAAATGATAGCAGATTACATCACCATCTTCTTTAACAACTATATAACCACCATTGGCATTGAACGAACCATCCCATGGAGAAGATACAGTCATGCCAAGGGCAAAAGCCAAAAGGAACTGCTTAATCTTGTACGCATACATTGGCTGTCCTTCAGGACTATTGATATGCAGAGGATCTTCTTGCGCAACTTTCTGACAAACAACGGCAACTTCACTCCCTTGACCTGTATAGTATTTCTCAATACAAGCGGCAACTATACAAGCCATACCTAAATCAAGCATTGTAAGATTATTCCGAAGCGTTTCTCCCGATACCTTTGAAAAACTCCAAGAGCCGCCAATCTCTCGAATATAATCAAACTTTTGTTTGAATTTATCCAATGAGTTTATGTGTCTCATTTGGGCATCGTTTATTCCCTCTATTTTGAGGTAGGTTCTATTAATTGGTTTATCAGCGCGTAATGCAGAACCCCAAAAGCATCATTGCACTGATTCGTGAGTACATCACGAATGCAAAAGTAGCGATAATTTAAGACTTATACAAGTTTTCACTTCTTCATTTTACATCTTTTTGCGTTTTTTTGGGGGGGGGGTAAATGTCTGTGTGTCAATATTATACCGCTTGTGGATT
>CAZKOF010000060.1:0-10629 GCA_964554335.1 uncultured Bacteroides sp. | reverse complement strand
TATCCAAATCTCAAAGGGCATAAAAAGAGGCTGCGCCTATTTTGACACAGCCTCCGCCATCATATATACGAACAGGGGAATTCTATGGCGGCGGGAGGGGGTGGGGGCGTAACTTTGCGGGCATGGAACAGGATAACAAGAACAAACCTACGCCTGCAGCGCAGCTTTGGGCGGCGCTTGTCGTCACCGCTCTCGGGTGTTGTCTGCTCATCGCCGGATTTATTGTCGAGCCTCCGGGCGAGATACATCAGTCGGTGCTCATAGGGTTCGGTGAATGCCTGACCTTTGCCGGCTCCCTGCTGGGCATTGATTATAGGTATCGGAAGTAGCGATGTCCCTGTGGCTATGGTTGAGTTTCGGGACAGGTTATATCTGCTATTGATAATTTCAATAGAAATTGCTTCGTGGAGCGGGTGAAAGGCCGTTTCTTTGCAGTCGAAATTCAACACATAAATATTTAACGACTCATGGATACCCCTTTTTTGGTCTGGTCAGGCATCATTGCCTTTGTGGCTCTCTTATTCATCATCGATGCGGTCAAGGCTTTTCGCCGCACTCATGCAGGGCGCGGTCGCCATCTGCTCGGCATGAGCAAGGAGCGTGAACTCTTTTACATTCCCGGTGACCCCTCTCCGCGCCGTGACGACGATGACGATTATGATTTCGACGACTGTGAAGACCTCTGATTGCGGCAGGTTGTCGGCCGGAGACGTGTGTGTCTTTCTTGCCGACTATGGAGCGCGTCTGTTGGCGTCGGGGGCAACGTGTATCCGTCTCGACCGCAATGTAGGACGCATGGCCGAGGCTGCCGGCATGGAGGCGGATATGACGGTGATGCCCCGCCATATTCACCTGACGGTTCTTGACCGGCGCAGCGGCGAGATGTTGACGTCGATTGCCACGGTGCCTGACTCTGGCATAAATTATGCCGTCAACGCCGAGCTCAGCCGGTTGAGTTGGGAGGTTGCCGACGGGCGGATTTCTCTCACGGGGCGCGGAAGCGTTATGACGCCATAGTTGCCGGCGCCGGGGGCAGACGCAGCGTTCATGCCGTGATACTCGCCGTTGCCGCCGCGAATGCTTCGTTTTGCCGGTTGTTTGGCGGCGATTGGATTGCCATGACGATAGTGGGCCTCGCGACGCTTGCCGGCTATTACCTGAAGGTGAAGCTCCTTGCCGGAAAGGTGGATGTCAGGCTTGTTTTTATTGTCTGCGCGTTCGTTTCCACCGTCATCGGGGCCACGGATGCTCTGTTTGATATCGGCGGCACGCGTGAAATCGCTTTGAGCACGTGTGTGCTCTATCTCGTTCCGGGCATTCCGTTGCTCAATTCGTTCAGCGACATGCTCTATCGCCGCTATCTGTGCGCGTTTGCGCGATTTGCCGATGCAGTGATTCTGACCTGTTGTCTTTCACTCGGATTGCTGGCGGGGTTGCTGCTTATGAGAGTGAGTCTTTTCTGAAAAAAACGAGTGATATGATACTTCAGATTCTTCAAGACGCATTATTTTCGGCGATAGCAGCTATCGGATTTGCCGCAATCAGCCGGCCGCCGCGCCGGGCCTATCTCTATTGCGGGCTTATTGCGGCCGCGGGCCATTCGCTGCGCTTCATGCTGATGTCGCCCTTATGTGCGGTCCATATAATTCCGGCAACATTGGTGGCCGCGTTCGTGATCGGAGTCATTGCCGTGTTTGTTTCTCCGTTGTCTAAAATACCGGCTGAGACATATCTTTTTCCCTCTCTGTTGCCGATGATTCCCGGAATTTATGCTTACAAAACCTTTGCCGGACTGGCAATGTGTCTGTTTTCGACCGGCACGGACTCGTTTGCCGACAGTTTTTATCTCTTCGCATATAACGCCCTCACGTGCGGGTGTCTGCTTCTCTGCATGGTAGCAGGGGCGGTCACTCCGGTTTTTATGTTCAAGAAAATCTCGTTTCAGGCCACGCGTTAGTTTGCCGCGGCAATAAAATTACGTAACTTTGTAGCCACTATGGAACTGCGTCAACTCAGATATTTCGTTAAAGTCGCCGAAACGCTCAGCTTTTCGGAAGCGGCAAAGGCTCTCTATGTTACCCAAAGCACTCTTTCGCAGCAGATAAAACAGCTCGAAGGGGAGCTCGGGGAGCCGTTGTTTACACGGTCGAGCCATAGCGTTGCCCTGACCGAGGCCGGGCAGACAATCCTGAAGAACGCCAGGCAGGCAATCAGCGATGCGGAACTCTGCGCCGAGAGGATAAATGACCTGAACCGCTTGGCCACCGGCACGCTGAATATCGGCGTCACTTACTCGTTCAGCCCGATTCTGACGGAGACTATCCTGACGTATATTAAGTCCTATCCGGGCATCAAGTTGAATATTTTCTATAAGCCGATGAATGAGTTGATGGGGTTGCTCAGGGAGCGTGCTGTCGATTTCGTGCTCGCATTCCGTCCGACAGAAAACGATGAGGGCATAGAATCCCACATACTTTTTCAGAATTACTTGTCGGTCGTTGTCGGCAGTCATCATCCGCTGGCCGACCGCGAGCGCATTGCGTTGCATGAGCTCGAGCAATATAATCTGGCGCTTCCCTCAAAGGGGCTGCAGGCGCGCAATGCTTTCGATGCCCTGGTCTCTCCGCATCTGAACCTGCGGGCCGTCATTGAACTTAACGAAGTCAATATTCTGCTCCAGTTGCTGCGGCAGAGCATGCTGGTCTCGGTGCTTGCCGAGGCCACTACGCACAACGAGCGGGATGTAAAAGCGATCCCGCTCGATGTGCCCTGCAATGAGATGGCAGGGTGCGTGCATATTCTGAAAGATTCCTATCGCAAGAAGTCGATGCTTGAGTTCGTCAGGATGCTCGGGGAATCAATCGCCGTTAAAGACCGTCAGAATGCGTGGTTGTAGGCTTTTCTGTGAAAGGCGGAGGCGTCGGGGCCGACGGGTCTTCGGGCGCGTCTGAGAGGATCTCTTCGGTGCGCGAGGCCCATTGGCGTTTGCCGAAAATCTTCTCTACGTCTTCGGTGAAGATGACTTCGCGCTTGACAAGGATGTCGGCGAGTTGGCCATGACCTTCGGCCTGCTGCTTGAGCAGCTCCTTTGCGCGCTCATATTGCTCTGCGATTATGCGCGAGATTTCGCGGTCAATGGCTTCGGCGCGGTCTTCGCTATAGGGCTTGGTGAAACCGTAGCTTTGGCCGGTGGAGTCGTAGTAGGATACGTTGGGGATGTTCTCGCTCATGCCGTAGTAAACGACCATTGCGTAGGCCTGCTTGGTGACGCGCTCCAGATCGTTGGCCGCTCCGGTAGAGATATGGCCGAGGAAAAGCTCTTCGGCGGCGCGGCCTCCGAGGGTGGCGCAAATTTCGTCGAGCAGGGCCTGGCGGGGTACAATCTGGCGCTCCTCCGGCAGATACCATGCGGCTCCGAGCGCCTTGCCGCGGGGCACGATGGTCACCTTAATCAGCGGGTTGGCATATTGCAGGTGCCATGACACGGTCGCATGGCCGGCCTCATGGACGGCAATGGCGTGCTTCTCCTCTGCGGTAAGAATTTTTGAGCGTTTTTCCAGGCCGCCGATAATTCGGTCAACGGCGTCGATGAAGTCCTGACGTTCGATAACTTTCTTGTTGCGGCGCGCGGCAATGAGCGCGGCTTCGTTGCAGACGTTGGCGATGTCGGCGCCGGAGAACCCGGGTGTTTGGCGCGCCAGCAAGTCAACGTCGAGGCCCGGCTCGGTCTTCTTGTTGCGCAGGTGGACGTTGAAAATAGCAACTCGGTCGTTGAGGTCGGGGAGGTCGACGTAGATCTGGCGGTCGAAGCGTCCGGCGCGGAGCAGCGCCTTGTCGAGGATGTCGGCGCGGTTGGTTGCCGCGAGGATGATGACTCCCGAGTTGGATCCGAAGCCGTCCATCTCCGTGAGCAGCTGGTTGAGGGTGTTCTCGCGTTCGTCGTTGCCGCCCATGTTGGCGTTCTTGCCTCGTGCACGGCCCACGGCGTCGATTTCGTCGATGAATATGATGCAGGGGCTCTTCTCCTTCGCCTGACGGAAAAGGTCGCGCACGCGGCTGGCGCCGACGCCGACGAACATCTCGACGAAGTCGGAACCGCTCATTGAGAAGAACGGCACGTTGGCCTCGCCGGCAACGGCCTTTGCCAGCATTGTCTTGCCCGTTCCGGGAGGGCCGACGAGCAGGGCGCCTTTGGGAATCTTGCCGCCGAGGTCGGTATAGCGTTTCGGATTCTTCAGAAACTCGACGATTTCCTCAATCTCGGTCTTGGCTTCGTTTAGGCCGGCAACGTCTTTGAACGTCACTTTCTGGTCATTGTTCTTGTCGAAGACGCGGGCTTTGCTCTTGCCGACGGAGAAGACTCCGCCGTCGGCTCCCTTGCCCATGCGGCGCATGAAGTAAATCCACGCAACCACCAGCAGGATTACCGGACCGAAAGCCCAGAGCATCCGGGAGTAATCAGAGGCATCCTCATAGCTTGTGGAGCCGTGGAACACACCGTCCTGGCGCCACTTCTCGATCTTTTTTTCAAACGACTGGGTGTCGCCGAACTTCACCATGACCTTACCCTGGGCCGCAGGGGCGCCGGCACGCTCGCGCTCGGAGAATTCGGCTTCTGTTGCCGCTTTCGAGAGCACGGCCTCGGCCTCGCGATTATTGCGGAAAATGATGATTTTCTCAACTCCGCCGCTCTCGACGATTTTTTCGAACTCCTCCATCGTGTCGAGTGATTTTGCGAGTTCGTTGCGATCCATGTAGAATATGCCGGCCAGGCAGCCGAGAATCAACAGATACATCCACCAGATGCTGAACTTCGGCATCTGTGGCATTTTGGGTCTCTTCGGGGTATTTTCGTTAGCCATTTTGCGATTAGTCTAAGTCGGGGATTTCGGTGATTTTGCCGTCGCTCCAAAGCTCTTCGAGATTATAGCGCAGGCGCTCGTCCGGTAGAAAAATATGGACCAGTGCCGAGCCATAGTCAAGCACTATCCATTGCGCCCGGGCGTAGCCGTCGTAGTTATACGGCTTGATGTGGCCGTGGTCGAGCAGATAGTCGCGCACGGAGTCGGCGATTGCGGCGACGTGGGTTGCCGATGTGCCCTCGCAGATAATAAAGTCCGGCGCCGGGCTCGATTCGATGGCCTCGAGGTTGATATGAGTGATATGGCGCCCTTTGCGCTCCTGTATGCCGGCGATAATCAGCCCGGCAATCGATGAATCTTGATTTGTCAAATTTTCCACCCTGCAAAAATACAAAGAATTTATCATTTAACAATACAACGTCCCTGCGATTTAAAAGTTTTTCACTAACTTTGTGCTCAGTTATAAAACTTATAATTCTTATAAAATTTATAAAACCTATAAGATGAACTCCGACTCCAACCGTCTTTTTCTTTTGGCCGGCAATATTGATGATTGGAATGTCTATAAGAAACTGGCGGTCGTCTGCGACGTCACGGAGCACTTCATTAACCATCATATGCCTGACTGTCGCACGGTTGACCAGATGCGTCAGGCCGCCCGCTCCGGCAAACAGAACGTGGTTGAGGGCTTCGGCGACCGGGCCGCATCGTTTGAAATCTGCTATAAGTTGGTAGGGATTGCCCGTGGCTCTTTGCGCGAGCTTCGCGAAGACTATAAAGACTACCTGCGTCAACACAAGTTAACTGCTTGGGCGGTTAATGATGTTCGAACCATTGCCTGGAGAGATTATGCCAAAACAAATTTCGGGATTGAGGAATTTACGGGTAAATGCGAAACGAAGTCAGCAGAAGCCATTGCAAACGTGATGATTACGCTGATTAGCCAATTAGATGCTGCATTAGCGGCCATAATGAAATCCCTGTTAGCCGAATATGAGCAGACCGGCGGAATCAAAGAGCGCCTTAGTCAAATCCGCCGTCAATGGCGTCTGGATAAATTGGGATATTAGTTTTATAAGTTTTATAGGATTTTTTCGTAACTTTGCGGCTCTAAATACATAAAGATTATGAACGAACTGCCCACTAAGTATTCGCCTGCTGAGGTTGAGGACCGCCTCTACAGTTTTTGGATGGAACATGACCTTTTTCACTCTGTGCCGGATGAGCGCGAGCCGTACACTATTGTCATTCCGCCGCCGAACGTCACGGGCGTGCTACATATGGGCCACATGCTCAATAATACCATTCAGGATATTCTGGTGCGCCGCGCCCGCATGGAGGGTAAGAATGCCCTGTGGGTGCCGGGCACTGACCATGCCTCCATAGCCACGGAGACGAAGGTGATTACCAAGCTCGCGGCCGAGGGTATCAAGAAGACGGACCTCACGCGCGAGGAGTTTCTCGAGCATGCCTGGGACTGGACCCGCACCCACGGCGGCATCATCCTGCAACAACTGCGCAAGCTCGGCGCCAGCTGCGACTGGAAGCGCACGGCGTTCACTATGGATGAGGAGCGCTCGCGTTCGGTGACGAAGGTTTTCTGTGACCTCTATGACAAGGGGCTGATTTACCGCGGCCTGCGCATGGTCAACTGGGACCCGAAGAACCTGACGGCGATTTCCGACGATGAGGTGAACTATGTCGACGAGCATTCCAAGCTCTATTATCTGCGCTATTACGTTGCCGGCGACCCCGAGGGCCGTTATGCCGTGGTTGCCACGACCCGCCCCGAGACCATTATGGGCGACACGGCGATGTGTATCAACCCGAAGGACCCGAAAAACGAGTGGCTCAAAGGCCGGAAGGTCATCGTGCCGCTCGTTGGCCGCGAGATTCCGGTGATTGAAGACCGCTATGTTGAAATCGAGTTCGGCACGGGTTGCCTGAAGGTGACGCCGGCCCACGACAAGAATGATTACATGCTCGGCAAGACCCATAATTTGGAGACTATCGACATTTTCAATCCCGACGCTACTCTCAATGAAAACGGCGGTCGCTATGCGGGCATGGACCGTTTTGCCTGCCGCAAGCAGATTGCCGCCGATCTCGAGGCTGCCGGCCTGATGGAGAAGGTTGAGGATTATAACAACAAAGTGGGCTACAGCGAGCGCACGAAAGTGGTTATCGAGCCGAGGTTGTCGCAGCAGTGGTTTATCAACATGAAGCATTTTGCCGACATCTCGCTGACGCCGGTGATGGACGACCTCATCAAGTTCGTGCCCGAGAAGTATAAGACCACCTATCGCCTTTGGCTGGAGAACATTCAGGACTGGTGCATCTCACGTCAGCTTTGGTGGGGTCACCGCATTCCGGCGTGGTATTATGCCGACGCGGAGGGCAACGTTTGCATCGCCGTTGCCGAGACCGCCGAGGCCGCGCTCGAGAAGGCGCGCCGCGACTCGGGCCTCGACTTGACGGCCGCCGACCTGAGCCAGGACGAGGATGCCCTCGACACGTGGTTCTCCTCATGGCTTTGGCCCATCACGCTCTTCAACGGCATTCTCGACCCCGGCAACGAGGAACTGAAATATTATTATCCGACGTCGACGCTCGTGACCGGCCCGGATATCATTTTCTTCTGGGTTGCGCGCATGATTATGGCCGGCTATGAATATGTCGGCGAGATGCCGTTCAAGAACGTATATTTCACCGGCATCGTGCGCGACAAGCTGGGCCGCAAGATGTCGAAGTCGCTCGGCAACTCGCCCGACCCGTTGGAGCTGATCGCCACGTATGGCGCCGACGGTGTGCGCATGGGCATGATGCTTGCCGCCCCCGCGGGCAACGACATCATGTTCGACGAAAAGCTCTGCGAGCAGGGACGTAATTTCTGCAATAAGATATGGAATGCCTTCCGCCTCGTCAGCGGTTGGGAGGTCGACGCCAATGCCGCGCCGACCGAGGCCGCGAAGGTTGCCGTCGAATGGTTCGACGCAAAGGTCGGCGAGGCTGCCGCCGAGGTCGCCGGCCTGCTCGCCAAGTTCCGCATCTCCGAGGCGCTGATGGTTGTCTACAAGCTCTTCTGGGACGAGTTCTCGTCATGGTATCTCGAAATGGTCAAGCCCGCCTATGGCTCGCCCGTCGCCGCCAAGACCCTCGAGGCCACGCTCGACTATTTCGACCGCCTGCTGCGCCTGCTGCATCCGTTCATGCCGTTCATCACCGAAGAGCTTTGGCAGCACCTGGGCGAGCGCGCCGAGGGCGAGAGCATCATGTATGCCCCGCTCCCCGAGGCCGGAGCGGCCAATGCGGCAATCCTGTCGCTGATGGACCATGCGAAAGAGGTTGTCAACGGCGTGCGCGGCGTGCGTGCCCACAAGCAGATTGCCCCCAAAGTCGCCCTGAAACTCGAAACCGCCGGCGCCCTTGACCCGCGCGAGGTTGCCGCCATTATGAAGCTTGCCAACCTCGAGGCCGTCGAAGCCGTCGAGGCCAAGTCGGCGGGCTCGGCCGTGTTCATGGTCGGCTCGCAGGAGTTCGGTGTGCCGATGGAGGCCGCCGGCGTCGATGTTGAGGCCGAGCGCGCCAAGCTGCAGAAAGAGCTCGACTATCAACGCGGCTTCCTTGCCGGCGTCGAGAAGAAGCTCGCCAACGAACGCTTCGTTGCCGGCGCTCCCGCGGCGGTTGTCGACGCCGAGCGCCGCAAGCAGGCCGACGCCCGGGCGCGCATCGCGGTGCTGACGGCGTCGCTCGCCGCCCTGGGCTGACCCCGGCAATGAAAGGAGGGGGTTACCCCCCCCTCCTTCTCCACGTCATCATCATGAAGAAATTGTTGCATTGGATAGGAATAGCGGCGTTGCTGCTATGCGGGTGCCACCGCAATTCGGTGTGGCATACGCTCGATGTGGCCGAGTCCGTCATGGATGAGCGGCCTGACTCGGCGTTGACATTGCTGCGCGCGATTGACGGCGGCAGACTCCGCGGCGAGACTCAGGCCCGACACGCGCTGCTGCTCTCTCAGGCATACGACAAAAATTACATTGACCTGACCGATGATTCGCTGATTTCCATTGCAGTTGATTTCTATGAGCGACAAGACGACAGCAGAGAGAAAATGCTGGCAAATTTCTATATGGCTGTAATCTATGGGAACCGCGACGAACTTGACACGGCATTAAAGTTCGCCCTTTCTGCCGAGAGAATTGCAACTGCTTTGGGCAACCATGCCGACTTATCGCGAGTACTATCTATGTTGACATATATTTATGGCCAGACATTTAATAAACATAAAGCACTTGAGTATGCAGAAGCGGATTTGTTCCATACCAAACTGTCAGGCAATCCTTATTGGCTTCATCAATCATATAGGGCACTGATACGTTGCCTCATCAATACCGGCAATTACCATAGGGCAATTGCATATGTAGATACCTTGCGTCAAAGCTCGGAAAACGAGGACCCTCTCATAGTTGAATTTTTGATTTATTCTTATGCCGGTCTTTATGACTACGCCGCCGTTGACTCCATATATCAAGAAGCACGTAGCCGGGGCCGGAACCTGTCGGCTCCTGCCATGGCCTATGCGGCATGGGCAAACCATGCCTTAGGCCGTCGCGATAAATCTGCCGGGCTGCTTGAACTCGCAAGCAATGCAATATCTACCGTTCAAGATTCCATTGAATTGGATCGCGTCAAGCGCGATATCGCCGTCCGAGACAATAATGCGGCAGAGGCATTAAAATATCAGCAATCTTTATCTGCATACACCGACAGAGTGCTGCTCTCTTTGGCCAACAACTCGCTTCATCTCGTTCAGGTGGATTATGAGAAGCAGCAGAATCAACTCGCCTCAATCAGGCATAAGGATGAGAGAACCCGGTTGATTGTTATGATTGCCGTGCTAATACTCATTGTCGTAATCCTTTTCGTTGCCATAACGATGTATCGGTTTAGGCAGCAACGAAGAATCCAACAAGCTGAATATAATTTATTATTGCTGCAGCGCGAGTGTGACAAACTTACTAAGGAAATCAACTCACTCAGTTTATCAAAACGGCAAGACTCGGAAAGAATATCGCACCTTCAAGACAATCTTTCCGAACTGTCGGAATCGGAGCAACAGAAAATAGCCGCTCTGGACCGGCTGAAAAAAGAGGTTGCGGAATCAAAGCGCATTGCTAAATTGGCTTTCATCAATCAGTTCGCATGGATTGAAGAAAGAGGGATGCTATATTTAGACGTTTATCATCGGAAGCAAGCCGCCGAAGCGGCATATAAGGAACTCGAATCATCGTTAGACAAAGCCGGGAGCAAATCGTTCCGGAAAGAACTTGAAGATATAATTAACCGTAACCGCGATAACCTGATTCTTCGATTGAGAGAGCAATGTCCTAAACTTACCCGGACGGAGCTTACGTTACTGATTTATCTGTGCGCAGGACTTTCACTAAAAGTCATTACGTGCATATTCAAAAAACAGGGTAATGCACTCTACAATCAAAAGCACCGCATAAAATGTAAACTCGAGGAGTTTTATCCTGAGTTTTTTAATGAGATGCAGGATATATTCGCATGAGTACTCACGCATCCGACTGTTATTCAGGAGCTTACGTATTTAACCGCCTATATTCCTGATTATTAGCCATTTGACTGTTACGGTATATGATTTTTACGTCGTATACGTGCAACGGTCATTAAATCAGAATGTTACAGGCGTAACCATCCGAACTAAGCCGACTATTAACAGACAAAAAATCTCAGGAGTCAT
>CAZKOF010000059.1:0-10931 GCA_964554335.1 uncultured Bacteroides sp. | reverse complement strand
AAATTTATCAACCTGTTTTTTCGGTTTAGGCTTGCAAAAATCATAAGAATATGAAATTAGCCGCAAGATTGACCCTTTGGAAGCGTAAGACCCTAAACCTGTGGAACTACGCCTTGAAAGGAGTATGGCACGACCGCCGCAACTCTCTATGGGTCAGAATGGTTAAGACCATCAACCTGACAGTCAAGTCTTTTCTGAGCACAGACCTCCAATCAACGGCCTGCGCGTTGACCTACCGGCTCCTGCTGGCGATTGTCCCCGCTTTGGCCCTGATCTTCGCGATTGGCCGCGGTTTCGGGTTCCAGAATATCCTGACCAGCCAACTGCTCGACTACTTTCCGTCGCAGCGCCGCGCCCTGGAGGTTGCGATGCGCTTCGTTGACAGCTACCTCGCCCAGGCCTCCGAAGGGCTCTTTGTCGGGGTCGGTATCGTCGTGTTGCTCTGGACGTTGATTTCCCTGATCAGCTCGGTCGAGGGCGCTTTCAACCGCATCTGGTGCATCAAACAAGGACGTACCCTTTGGCGCAAAATAACAGACTACACCGCAATATTCATCATACTTCCGATTTTAATGGTCTGCGGCTCGGGTCTGACCGCTTTCATGCAGTCGAGCGTTGAAGACTACCTGCCCTTCATGACCCCGTTGGTAACGGCGTCGCTCGACCTCGCATCGGTACTGCTCATCTGGCTCTTCTTCACGGGCCTCTACATGCTTGTTCCCAACACGAAAGTCAAATTCAAGAACGCCCTGCCTGCCGGCATCCTTGCCGGAGTGACATATCAGATATTGCAATGGCTCTTTGTCAGCGGCCAGGTCTACGTCAGCAAATACAACGCGATTTACGGCGGCTTCGCATTCCTGCCGCTATTGCTGATATGGCTCCAGCTCGTGTGGCTCTTCACCCTGACCGGCGCCCTTCTTTGCTATTCGGCCCAGAGCATTTCGGACTATGCCCTCGACGAAGATATCTTCGGCATCTCATTCAACTACCGTCGCCGCATCGGCGTCGGAATGCTCGCCGTCATGGTTCAGCGCTACTCTGCCGGCAAGACTCCGTTGGGCGCCGTCGACCTCGAGCGCTCATTCGGCATTCCGCTGCGCCTGGTCCAGATTCTGCTCGCCGAAATGGAAGATATGCACCTGATCATCCGGGTAATCAAACCCGGGCGAAAAGGAGTCACATGCTATCAGCCCGCCCGCGACCTCACGCAGATGACCGTGGGACAGGCCGTCGACACTTTCCGCAATCACGGGACAACGGATTTCATTCCGGTTTTCTCGATTGATTTCAAAGCCCTCACCGACACCCTTGACCGAGCCGATGACGCCTCGCTGCGGGCCTCGACCGAAACCCTCGGAGCCCTGCCGCTGAAATCTCTCGGTTCCACAAACCTACGTTCATAACCATTAACCCATAACCATTCACCCAAATATGAAACAAGTAATCGCGACAACCAACGCTCCGGGCGCCATCGGCCCCTATAGCCAAGCAATCGACACCGGCCGGCTCGTATTCGTCAGCGGCCAGATTCCCGTAAACCCCGAAACCGGTGAAATTCCCGAAGGCATCACCGCCCAGGCCCGCCAGAGCATGGCAAACGTCAAAGCAGTCCTCGCAGCCGCCGGCCTCACAATGGACAACGTGGTTAAGACCACCGTATTTCTCGCCGACATGAGCCTTTTCGCACCGATGAACGAAGTTTATGCCGAGGCTTTCTCCGCCCCCTACCCCGCCCGTTCCGCCGTGGCCGTCAAGGAACTGCCCAAACAGGTTCTTCTCGAAGTTGAAGTAATCGCCTCACGCTGAACACACTCACACCAGTATTTTTAACCAACAAAAAAACCAAAAGACAAACCAAAAGACATGAAAAAGAAATTTATCTGCACCGTTTGCGGCTATATCCACGAAGGTGACGAAGCTCCCGAAAAGTGCCCTCTCTGCAACGCGCCCAAATCAAAGTTTGAAGAAGTCAAGGAAGACAACGCCCTGAACTTCGTTACCGAACACGTTATCGGCATCGCAAAAGAGGGTGCTGACGAAGAGATGATCAAAGACCTCAACAACCACTTCATGGGTGAATGCACTGAGGTAGGCATGTATCTCGCAATGAGCCGTCAGGCCGACCGCGAGGGCTACAGCGAAATCGCAGAAGCCTTCAAGCGCTATGCTTTCGAAGAAGCTGAACACGCATCGAAGTTTGCCGAACTCCTCGGCGACGTTGTCTGGGACACCAAGACCAACCTCGAGAAGCGCATGCACGCCGAAGCCGGAGCAAACGCCGACAAGATGCGCATTGCCGCCAACGCCAAGAAGATGAACCTCGACGCCATCCATGATACCGTTCACGAAATGGCGAAAGACGAAGCCCGCCACGGCCGCGGCTTCTACGGCCTCTACCAGCGCTACTTCGGCGACAAGAAGTAATTCTCGGCTAACCGAAAATCGTAATCATGGGCGAGTTCCGGCTCAGGCACGGGACTCGCCTCTCTATTACTTCCATTACCTCCACCCACATTCTTAACTTTTAACTTTTAACTTTTAACTTTTAACTTCTAATTTATATTCGTATCTTTGCTGCGTGGAAAAAACGGCAATTTTTGAATTGGAAATGAAAGTGCGCGACTATGAGGTCGACAGCGAAGGCATTGTCAACAACGCCTGCTATCTTAACTACCTCGAACACACACGCCATGAATTCTGTGACGCCGCGGGGTTCTCATTCCACGAAATGAGGCGCCGCGGAATGTCGCCCGTCGTCAGCCACATCACCATTGACTACCGCACCCCTCTTACCCTCGGGTCCAAGTTCATTTCGCGCCTGGCAATGCGGCGCAAAGGGCCGCGGTTCATCTTCGACCAGTGGATCACCGACACCGAAGGCGCTCCCGTCGTTTCGGCCGAGGTCACTATCGTAAACCTTATTGACGGCAAACCGACGCGGGGAAATGAGTTCGCCGAAGCATTCAGCAGCTACCTGCCCGACTGACCGTCATTATCAACAGAAACGATTCGCAATGCAATACTCAAAGTTGCAATATCAGATTGCTTTCGCCTCAATCCGCGGCATGAACATCACGCTGGGGCGCGAGTTGCTGCGTATCGTTGGCAGCGAACGCGAGTTCTTTTCCCTGACCGAAACGCGCCTGCGCTATATGACGCAATCAAATGCCCGGATTTATTCCGACGAATATCGCGCGCGCGTGCTCGCCGAGTCAATCGCCGGGTCGGCATTCATCGAGAGCCACTCGATGCGTCCCATCTACTTCACTGATCCGGGCTACCCACAAAGGCTGCTTGAGTGTGAGGACGCTCCCCTGATGCTCTATGCCTGCGGGACCCTCGACCTCAACGACTGCCGCCCGGTCGGCATCGTCGGCACACGCCACGCAACCCCCTATGGTCTCAACTTCGTCAGCACGTTCGTTGAAGACCTCGCGAAGAAAGTCAACAACCTCGTGATTGTCAGCGGCCTGGCCTATGGCATAGACATCGCCGCACACCGAGCATCGCTCAAAGCCGGGGTCCCAACCGTGGGAGTCATGGCAACGGGGCTGCAGACAATCTATCCTGCCGAACACCGCCTCGACGCCCGCCGGATAGTCAGCGCCGGAGGCATGCTCCTGACCGAATACGGCCACCTCACCCCCATTCACAAAAGCAACTTCGTTGCCCGCAACCGCATTGTCGCCGGGTTGTGTGACTGCATCGTCGTTGTTGAAAGCGCCGAAAAGGGCGGAGCACTCATAACCGCAAGCCTCGGCGTCGGCTATAACCGAGACGTATTTGCCCTTCCCGGGCGCGTCAGCGACACCTACTCGGCAGGATGCAACCGCCTGATTGCCGGAAACATGGCGATGCTTATCCGCAACGCCGAAGACCTCTGCCGCGCAATGCACTGGCCAATGCGTGAGCTCCGCGACCAACAGCAGCCCGACCTGCCTATGGAACTGAACCCTGACGAAAGTCAGATTGTTAATTATCTGGAGCAAAATCCCGACTCGTCGCTGACGCAGCTGACCGCCGCGACGGGCTTCGGCGTCAGCAAGCTGATGTCGATGCTCATTGACCTCGAGTTCCGCTCAGTGGTCATCGCCTTGCCGGGAGGACGCTACCGGCTCGCATAAATTTACTCATAACCATGAAAAGAATCATTCCTCCCTCAGAGCTTATCATCAACCCCGACGGCTCAGTTTTCCACCTCCACCTGCTTCCCGAACAGTTAACCGACCGCATTATTCTTGTCGGCGACCCGGGACGCGTTGACATGGTGGCATCATTTTTCGACACCAAGACCTTCGAAGTCTCCTCGCGGGAGTTCCACACCATCGGAGGCACGTATAAGGGCAAGCCGATAATGTGTCTGAGCCACGGTATCGGCCCGGACAACATCGACATCGTCATCACCGAGCTTGACGCCCTTGCCAACGTTGACTTCAAGACCCGTGAGGTCCGCGAGCAGACGCGCTCGCTGACCCTGGTGCGCATCGGGACCTCCGGCGCCCTGCAACCCGACCTCACGCTCAGCACTCCCGTGATTGCCGAAAAAGCCATCGGCTTTGACGGCGTGCTCAACTATTATGCAGGCCGTAACTCGGTTGCGGACCTCGACTTCGAACACGCCCTCTGCCGGCACACCGGCTGGAACCCTCTATGGGCCAAGCCCTACGTCGTAGACGCCGACACATCGCTCGTTGAGCAGATCGGCGGCAGCGACATGGTCCGCGGCAACACGATTTCGGCCATAGGATTCTATGGTCCCCAGGGACGCGAAGTGCGCCTCCAACTCGCCAACCCCGACCTCAACTCGCGCATCGAAACCTTTGAGCATCACGGTCGGAAAATCACCAACTACGAAATGGAATCCGCTCCTCTACAGGGCCTCGGACGCCTCATGGGCCACAGGGCCATGACCGTCTGCTCCATCATTGCCAACCGTTTCAACTCAACAGCCAACCCCAACTATAAGTCAGGCATCAAAGACCTCGTCGCAACCGTCCTGGAGCGCATTTGAGCCGGATTTGCACAAGTGGCGGAATTTGCGTAACTTTGCGCCCGGAATATGGCATCACGAACCCGTGAACGGCTCATCGACGTGGCGCGTCAACTCTTTGTCCGTCAGGGCATCGATAACGTTACCATGAACGATATTGCGACGGCCAGCGACCGTGGCCGCCGCACTGTCTACACCTACTTCCGGACCAAAAGCGACATTTTTCAGGCCGTTGTCGAAAACGAAGCCCAACGCGTGCTCAGGGAACTGGAACAGGCCCTCAGCCTCACGTCAACCCCGACCGAACGACTGAAAGCCCTGCTCGAATTCCGATTTACCGTTCCTCACGACAACCGCCACGACCACGCGGTGTGGTTCCGCTCGCTCTTCTCGCGCGACTCCAAGCGCATAAACTCCATGCGTGAAATCATCAACGCACGCATCTACACGCTTATCGACGAAATCGTTGCCGACGGCATCAGGCGCGGAGACTTCAATCCGGCGCAGGCATCACGCCTGGCCTCGATGGTGACCTTCGTGGTGCGCGGCAGCGACTGGACCCAGATCTCGGGCCTCAACCCCGACCGCCGCGAAAACTGGCGCCGGGACTGCATCGAATTTATTCTCTCCGCAATCCAATCACGACCATAAATTCATTATTCACACAATATAACATCGCAAAAATGAAACTCTTAGAAGGCAAAACCGCTCTAATAACCGGCGCCGCCCGCGGCATCGGCAAAGCCCTCGCAATCCGATTTGCACAAGAAGGCGCCAACATCGCGTTCACCGACCTCGTCATCGACGAAAACGGCGAAGCCACCAAAGCCGAAATCGCCGCTCTCGGCGTAAAGGTTGAAGCCTACGCCTCAAACGCCGCCGACTTCGAGCAGACCCAGCAGGTCGTTGCTCAGGTAATGAACGACTTTGGCCACATCGATATTCTCGTCAACAACGCCGGCATCACCAAAGACGGCCTGCTCATGCGCATGACCGAAGCCCAGTGGGACGCCGTGCTGACCGTAAACCTTAAGAGCGCCTTCAACTTCTGCAAGGCCGTGGTTCCCGTCATGATGAAACAACGCTCCGGCTCCATCATCAACATGGCATCGGTCGTTGGTGTTCACGGCAACGCAGGCCAGTGCAACTACGCCGCATCCAAAGCCGGCCTCATCGCCCTGGCGAAATCCATTGCCCAGGAAGTAGGCAGCCGCGGCATCCGCGCCAATGCAATCGCCCCGGGCTTCATCGAAACCGCAATGACCGCAGCCCTGCCCGACAGCGTACGTGAGGAGTGGACAAAGAAAATTCCCCTGCGCCGCGGCGGCAAACCCGAAGACATTGCCGACGTTGCCACCTTCCTCGCCTCCGACATGTCGTCATATGTCAGCGGTCAGGTTATTCAGGTCGACGGCGGCATGAACATGTAATATATGCTACAATACAACACCAAACAATCCCCGCTGCCCATGCCCGAATACGGGCGCCACGTGCAGCAGATGGTTGACCACTGCCTCACTCTCGACAATCGCGACGAGCGCAACGCCTGTGCCCGCGCGATTGTCGACACAATCTGCCGGCTCAACCCGCAGCTGCGCACAAATCCCGAATGGCGCGCAAAACTTTGGGACCACCTCGCGATAATGAGCGACTTCAAACTCGACATCGACTACCCGACCGAACCCGTGACGCCCGAGAGCCTGACGTCGCGCCCCGCAAAGGTAGAGATTCCGCAGCACCGTATTGCCCAACGCATCTATGGCGCCAACATACCCAAAATGATTGACGCGGCAATGGCAATGGACCCCGAAGACCCCGACCGCGCCGAATTCATCTGCCTGCTGGCCAACCACATGAAGAAGCTGCTCATGGCCGAGAACCCCGAAGTAGCTACCGACGCCCGCGTCTTTGCAGACCTGGCCCGACTCTCTTCAGGCAACATCCTGCTCAATCCCGACGAAACGCGCCTGCGCGAATTCGAAATCATTCCCGGCCCCGGACAGGCAAAGAAAAAGCGCAAACACCGCTAAAATGCTGAGTCCCGGAAAAGTCAAGATTGCCGTGGCAAAAGTCATCAAGACCCACGGCATCCACGGCGAACTCAACGTGGAGCTCACCGACATGGCAGAGATTGACGACGATTTCGCCCCGGGCGCATGTCTCATCGCCGAAATCGACGGCCTCGACGTGCCCTTCTTCGTCAGCTCCGCACGTTCCCGAGGCCCCGAAAGCATGCTGCTGACGCTCGATGACATCGGCTCCGACGCCGCCACCCTGCCGGGCCACACGCTCTACGTCTACGCCGACCCGGAAGATGTTGACTCCGACAACCTCCGCGCCTCGGAACTCGTTGGCTTCGAAGTCATCGACGCCAACTCCGACCGGGCGGTCGGACGCATTGACGCCCTGACGGAGCTGACACCCGGAAGCTGGTATTTCGACCTCGACGGCCGCCTCATCCCCGCAGTCAATGAATTCATAATCGACATAGATTCCGAACGCCGCGCCGTCATCATGTCGCTCCCCGAAGGGATGCTCGAACTATAACCCGCCGGCAGACGTTAGACATATACTGACATTTTGGCAGAGCGTGCCCACGTTGGCACGCTTTTTGCCATTCATAAAGCGAACAAAACCATTAACCAAAATCAAACATATTGATCAAAATGAATATCCAACCCCTGGCAGACCGCGTGGTAATCAAACCCATGCCGGCTGAAGAAGTAACAATGGCGGGCATCATCATTCCCGACAGCGCAAAAGAAAAACCCCTCAAAGGCGAAGTCATCGCCGTTGGCAACGGGACCAAAGACGAAGAGATGATTCTTCACATCGGCGACCATGTCCTCTACGGCAAATATGCCGGCACCGAAGTTGAACTCGACGGCGAAAAAATCCTCATCATGCGCCAGAGCGACGTCCTTGCCCGCCTCCTCTAACCCCCACTAACCTTATAACCCTTAACCCCTAACCCTTAACCGGGCCACAAGCCCCTAACCGGCGCAAAGCGCCACACCACTATGGCAAAAGAAATCGAATTCAATATCAAAGCTCGCGAAGAACTCAAAAAAGGCGTTGACGCCCTTGCCGACGCCGTCAAAGTAACCCTCGGCCCCAAAGGTCGCAACGTCATCATCGAAAAGAAATTCGGCGCCCCCCACATCACTAAGGACGGCGTCAGCGTTGCCCGCGAAGTAGAGCTCGAAGAACCCTTCCGGAACATGGGCGCCCAGCTCGTCAAGGAAGTGGCATCCAAGACCGGCGACGACGCCGGCGACGGCACCACCACCGCAACCGTCCTGGCCCAGAGCATCATCAACGTCGGCCTCAAGAACGTTGCCGCCGGAGCCAACCCCATGGACATCAAGCGCGGAATCGACAAAGCGGTTGCCATCGTCGTTGAATCCATCCGCTCGCAGGCCGAAGAAGTCGGCGACGACCTCAAGAAAATCGAAGACGTTGCCCGCGTCTCCGCCAACAACGACGAAGCTATCGGCCAGCTCATCGCCGAAGCCATGCGCAAAGTCAAGACCGAAGGCGTCATCACCGTCGACGAAGCCAAAGGCACAGAAACCACCGTCGACATCGTCGAAGGCATGCAGTTCGACCGCGGCTACATCTCGCCCTACTTCGTGACCAACACCGAAAAAATGGAATGCGAGATGGACACCCCCTACCTGCTCCTCTACGACAAGAAAATCTCTAACCTCAAAGACATGCTCCCCATTCTCGAAGCAACGGCCCAGAGCGGACGCCCCCTGCTCATCATTGCCGAAGACGTTGACTCCGAAGCCCTGGCAACCCTCGTTGTCAACCGCCTGCGCGGCTCCCTGAAAATCTGCGCCGTCAAGGCTCCCGGCTTCGGCGACCGCCGCAAGGAGATGCTCGAAGACATCGCGAC
Source organism: uncultured Bacteroides sp. (assembly GCA_964554335.1). Classification (GTDB taxonomy): domain Bacteria; phylum Bacteroidota; class Bacteroidia; order Bacteroidales; family Muribaculaceae; genus UBA3263. The sequence goes on along the minus strand of CAZKOF010000059.1, from coordinate 2,037 downwards.
CCTCACCGGCGGCGTAGTCATCTCCGAAGAAAAGGGAATGAAACTCGAAGCCGCCACTATTGAGATGCTCGGCCGCGCCGAGAAAGTCACCGTCAACAAGGAGAACACCACCATTGTCAACGGTGCAGGCGCCTCCGACGCCATTGCCGCCCGCGTTGCTCAGATCAAGGCCCAGATTGAATCGACCAAGAGCGACTACGACCGCGAGAAACTCCAGGAACGCCTCGCAAAACTCGCCGGCGGCGTTGCCGTGCTCCATATCGGCGCTCCCTCCGAGGTTGAGATGAAAGAGAAGAAAGACCGCGTCGACGACGCCCTCCACGCAACCCGCGCAGCCATTGCCGAAGGCATCGTGCCCGGCGGCGGCGTGGCCTACATCCGCGCAACCGAAGCCCTCGCCGACGTCAAAGGCGCTAACGACGACGAGACCACCGGCATCCTCATCGTTCGCCGCGCAATCGAAGAGCCCCTGCGCCAGATTGTCCACAACGCCGGCGAAGAAGGCTCCGTAGTCGTTCAAAAGGTCAAAGAAGGCAAAGGCGCCTATGGCTACAATGCCCGCACCGGCCAATATGAAGACCTCATGGCCGCCGGCGTCATCGACCCCGCCAAGGTTACCCGCGTAGCCCTCGAAAACGCCGCCTCGATTGCCGGCATGTTCCTCACCACCGAGTGTGTCATCGCCGACAAGAAAGAAGAAACCCCCGCCCCCGCGATGCCTAACCCCGGCATGGGAGGCATGGGAATGATGTAAAAAATGAAAAATTAAAAACTAAACATCTAAGGCGCTGCCGGCCAACCCCGGCAGCGCCTTTTGCCATATCAACATGTCGCTAATCACCGCTTGATATAAACTTTTTGATATAAAAATTTGCGATTTTATAAATAATTGCTACATTTGCGGCGTAACAATCTATCTAAGTCAAATCTCACTATAGTACGTTTCACTTATTAAAGCCAAATTTTTATGAAAAATTTTATCTCAAAAGCAGTGCTTATTGCATTCATTGCATCTTTGGCTTCATGCAGTTCATCTGACATTCTCGTCAGCAAAGAGAAGCAGGTTGAATTCCAACGAATCGGCGAAACTGAAATTCTCGACATGGCCAATGCCGTAAGCGAAATATACGAAAACTATCAGCAAGCAACATCCAGATCAACCGATCCGCTTGAAAGCGCGACCGAACTCGCTCAAACCGAGCAACAAATTGCAAAACAGTGCGAACGCCTAACCGAAGAAGGTATTCAGGTTCGCAACCAATTAGTACAAATTAAGCAAGAGGAACCTGAAGCTCTTTCCATAACGGAGGAAGAGTTTGAAGCTATTCTTGATATGACTGACGACCAACTTGCTTTGTGTGCATTGGCATTAAATACAATTGCAGAACAGGAATTTACAGTGCAAACTGAGGAGAGACAAATTGTCTCTAATTTATATGCAAATTGTATGTTAGAAGCTATCGGAGTTAATGATATTGTAGATTTCGTAGGTTTTGGAGCAGGAGTTCTCACTGGAACCTCTGTTTCCGCTATCATCAAAGGGACAAAAGCACTCATAACAGCTCAGACTGCAAAAAAAACTTCTTTTGTCACTTGCTCAAAGATATGCGGGATGGATTGGTGTCGGATATACATTATATAAATTTGGCGTATGTGTGAAAGAAGGTCAACAGTCTTAGATGTTTCTTCATTTATTATCTACGTTATCAGTTTAGCTTTAGCAATAATCAGTGAGTCATATACAACAGGTCTTATAATTACGTTACTCACCATATGCTTATTTGCGTCGTGCTTATGGTATTCGTTTATATATGTCGTATTTGTTATTAAATGTAAATCTGAAAGAGAGAGAGTTTCATGGGTTGATACAATGGTGTTTTTTCTTTCAGATATTGTTATAATCAAGTTCGTTGTACGTTTATTTTTATAAAACATATTGTTTGCCCTGCCTACTCTTGGCATAGGAATGAAGTAACAACTAAAGGGAACTTCTATAAATTAAGCGCTTGTAAATTAGAAAAATAATCCGTATCTTTG
>CAZKOF010000058.1:0-12008 GCA_964554335.1 uncultured Bacteroides sp. | reverse complement strand
TGCTTTTGGGGTTCTGCATTACGCGCTGATAAACCAATTAATAGAACCTACCATATATAATTCTCTGACGCTTCCAGTCGCACGAAACCCGCTCATTTACTGGAAGATACAAATTTTTGTGATGAACCTCGGGGCGAACCCGAAAAGTATGCCACAATCATCTTATAAGGTCTTTGCCACAAAACGTGTAAAGAAAGTGTGTTTTGGCGTATCAATCATATTAGATTGAGTTATCCGACTGCAAAGTTACGAAAAAGTCGTCAATTATGCAACTCCCGTGGTGTATTTGCGGTCTGAGGGCTATGGATGTGAGGCTATGGTTTACGCGGCGAAGATTTGTCGGTTCTCTTGCAGAAAAGAAAAAGTCACTGAACTTCAGCGACTTTTGATGTGTGGGGGTGGTCCCACTAGGGCTTGAACCTAGGACCCACAGATTATGAGTCTGTTGCTCTAACCAACTGAGCTATAGGACCGGGTCGGTTCCGACGGGTGCAAAGTTACGGATTTTTTGCGTGATAGCAAAATTGTGGCGCAACTTTTTGTGCTAAAGTTGCGCCACTCTTTGGTTATTCGATAGTTAGGGCCACGGAGTCGGCGCCGTCGGTGTGGTCCACGCGGATGGTGGCTCCGCTGACGGGTTTGCCGGAGAGGATCATTTCGGCCAGGGGGTCTTCGAGGTATTTCTGGATTGCGCGCTTGAGGGGGCGTGCGCCGAATTGGGCGTCGTAGCCTTTATCGGCAATGAAAGTTTTGGCCGGTTCGGTGATGTCGAGCCTGATGTTGAGCTCTTCGCAGCGTTTGTAGAAGCCTTTGAGTTCAACGTCGATGATTTTGAAGATTGCTTCTTTCGAGAGGGCGTCGAACATTATGATGTCGTCTATTCGGTTCAGGAATTCGGGGGCGAATGCTTTGTTGAGCGCTTTGGTAAGCACGGCATGGCTATATTCGCGGTCTGCCTCGCGGGTGTTGAAGCCTACTCCCGAGCCGAAGTCTTTGAGCTGTCGCGTGCCGATGTTGCTGGTCATGATGATAATGGTGTTTTTGAAGTCGATGCGTCGGCCGAGGGAGTCAGTCAGGCGTCCTTCGTCCATGACCTGGAGCAGGAGGTTGAACACGTCGGGGTGGGCCTTCTCGATCTCGTCGAGGAGGATGACGGAATAGGGGTGGCGGCGCACCTTCTCGGTCAGTTGTCCGCCCTCTTCGTAGCCGACGTAGCCGGGAGGCGCTCCGACGAGGCGGGAGACAGTGAATTTCTCCATGTATTCGCTCATGTCGATGCGTATGAGGGTGTCGGACGAGTCGAAGAGGTATTCGGCGAGTTTCTTGGCGAGGTGGGTCTTGCCGACGCCGGTGGGGCCGAGGAACATGAAGGTGCCGATGGGCTTGTTGGGGTCTTTGAGACCTACGCGGTTGCGCTGGATTGCCTTGACAACTTTCTCGATGGCGGGGTCCTGACCGATGATGTCGGTTTTGAGGCGCGGGGCCATTTCGACGAGGCGCATGCCTTCGGCCTGAGCAATGCGTTGCACGGGCACCCCGGTCATCATGGCGACGACTTCGGCGACTTTTTCGGCGTCGACGGGTGTGCGTCGCCGGCTTTGCTCCTGTTCCCAGTCGGCTTTTGCCTTTTCGAGTTCGCTGCGCAGGGACACGGCTGCGTCGCGGTGGCTTGCGGCTTGCTCGTAGTCCTGGGCTTTGACGGCAGCTATTTTGAGTTCTTCGGCCTGGCGCACTTTCTCTTCGAGGGCTTCGATTTCGGGGGGCACGGCGTTGTTGCTGATATGAACGCGCGAGCCGGCCTCGTCGAGGGCGTCGATAGCTTTGTCGGGGAAAGTGCGGTCCGAGATGTAGCGTTCGGTGAGTTTTACGCAGGCGTCGAGGGCTTCCGGGGTGTAGCTGACGTTGTGGTGCTCCTCATATTGGGTTTTGATGTTGTCGAGGATTATGCGTGTCTGCTCGGGGGTGGTGGGTTCCACCATCACTTTCTGGAAACGGCGCTCGAGGGCTCCGTCTTTTTCGATGGATGTGCGGTATTCGTCGAGGGTCGTTGCGCCGATGCACTGGATTTCGCCGCGGGCAAGGGCGGGTTTGAGCATGTTGGCGGCGTCCATGTTACCGGCGGCGTTTCCTGCTCCGACGATGGTGTGGAGTTCGTCGACGAAGAGGATGACGTCGCGGTTCTTGCTGAGTTCGGTGAGTATCGCTTTTACGCGTTCCTCAAATTGGCCGCGGTATTTTGTGCCGGCAACGAGCGACGCCATGTCGAGGGCAATGACGCGCTTTTCGAACAATACGCGGGCTACGCGCCGCTCGACGATTCGCAGGGCGAGGCCCTCGACAATGGCCGATTTGCCAACGCCCGGCTCGCCGATGAGCACGGGGTTGTTTTTCTTGCGTCGGCTCAGAATTTGGGCTACGCGTTCGATTTCGGTCTCGCGCCCGATTACCGGGTCGAGGCGTCCTTCGGCGGCTGCGCGTGTCATGTCAACGCCGAACTTGTCGAGCATCGGGGTGTCGGAGCCTTTTTTACCGCGGGGCGCTGCGGTAGTGTCTGCGTTCGGGCGCGAGGGGTCGGTGGCGAGGTTGTCGTCGTCATCGTCATCGGACGTTGTGCCGAGATCGGCGGCGGGTCTTGCGGTGCCTCCGATAATGGCATACAGAGAGTCATATGTCACTCCGACCTGATGTAGCGGCGCCATGAAGTTCATGATGCCGACCTCGGAGTTATGGAAGAGGGCAAGGAGCAGGTGGACGGGCTCGACCACGTTGTTGCGCAACATGCGGGCCTCGAGAGCCGAGAGTTTGACCAGACGCTCGGTCAGCGGCAGGGCCACGGGGGCTTCGGTCAATTCGCCGGCGTCGGGGTTGAAGCAGTCGGCCATGAGCCGGCGTGCGTAGTCGGCGGCATAGCCCGATGCTCCGGCGGCGCGGTCAATTGCGTCGGCACACGTGCCGTCGGGCGATGAAATCATGGCCGTCAGCAGGTGTTCGGGCATTATGCGGGGACTCTTGCAGCGCATGGCAACGTTGAGCGACTCCCTCAATATGTTGTTGAGTTCTTCGGTAAGTCTGATTTCCATTCGGTATTATTTCCTTTCAATATTATTAACTCCTAAGGAATAGCAAAGATTGTGCCGAAACGTAGGCTTTAACAATTTTTACGAACCACGCCGGCTGAGGGATGCCGCAGATTGGAAAAATGGTTGTATATTTGCGGGGATAAATAATGAACGACATGAAGAAATATAATATTGCGGTTGCCGGCACGGGCTATGTAGGACTGAGCATCGCGACGCTCCTTGCGCAGCACAACCGGGTCACGGCTGTTGACATCATCCCCGAGAAAGTCGAGCAGATTAACCGCCGCCGTTCGCCGATTCAGGATGAGTATATCGAGAAGTATCTTGCTGAAAAAGACCTCGATTTGACCGCCACTCTCGACGGCGCCTCTGCCTATGCCGGAGCCGATTTCGTTGTCATTGCCGCGCCGACAAACTATGACCCCGTCAGGAACTATTTCGACACATCCCACGTCGAGGAAGTTATCGATCTGGTGTTGAACGTTAACCCCTCAGCCGTCATGGTTATCAAGTCGACCATTCCCGTCGGTTTCTGCCGTTCGCTCTATGTCAAATATGCCGCCCGGGGCATTGCGCGGCTTAATCTTCTGTTCTCGCCCGAGTTTCTGCGCGAGAGCAAGGCGCTCTATGACAATCTCTATCCCTCGCGCATAATCGTGGGCATTCCCAAGATGATTTCCCTGAGCGGATGCGAGGCTGAAAACGAAGCCATTGAGCGGATTGCCGACATTCCGGCGCTCAATGAGGCTGCCCGGATTTTTGCCGGCTTGCTGCAGCAGGGGGCAATCAAGCAAGAGATTCCGACGCTTTTCATGGGCATGAAAGAGGCCGAAGCCGTGAAACTTTTTGCAAATACCTATTTGGCTCTGCGCGTCAGTTACTTCAATGAGCTCGACACGTATGCCGAGGTCAAAGGTTTGGACTCGCGCGCGATTATCGACGGCATCGGACTCGACCCCCGGATAGGGATGCATTATAATAATCCCTCGTTCGGCTATGGCGGCTACTGCCTGCCTAAAGACACGAAGCAGCTGCTCGCCAACTATGCCGACGTACCGCAGCAGATGATGTCGGCAATCGTCGAGTCGAACCGTACGCGCAAGGATTTTATTGCCGACCGCGTGCTGAAGATGGCCGGATATTACGACGAGAATGCCCGCTTCGACATCGCGCGCGAGCAGCCGTGTGTAATCGGCGTCTACCGCCTGACAATGAAATCGAATTCCGACAATTTCCGTCATTCGTCAATCCAGGGGGTCATGAAGCGTATAAAGGCTAAAGGCGCGACCGTTATCGTCTATGAACCCACGCTCACGGACGGAACCACATTCTTCGGCTCGCGCGTTGTCAACGATCTTGCCGAATTCAAGCGTCTTAGCCGCGCGATCCTTGCCAACCGCACCAGCGAGGAACTCGCCGACGTTGCTGACCGCGTCTATACCCGCGACCTTTTCTTCAAGGACTGACACCTCCTCAACGTGTGTTGTTTTGAGGTCCGTGGTGCGTTAGTTTTTTATTTATGACTAACGCAATAAGTCTGCGCAGGGGAAGTGCACCCTGCCTTTTTGTCGTAATGCATGAGCTGATTTCCGCATTCCGTAGCCGTGGCCGCATACGCACGGCCGAGACCTACACCGCGACACTCAACAGTTTCAGGACTTTTCTCGTCGAGACCCGACGGCTGACGGGGCGTACTGTTGTTGAGCGCGGTCCGCGCCTTTCGCGCCTGACGCCGGAGATGATTGAAGCCTATGAGGCTTGGAATCTCGGCCGCGGAAACTGCCGCAACACGAGCTCGTTTTATATGCGTGTGCTCCGTGCGGTCTATAACCGTACGGTCGACTCCGGCATGGTTATTGACCGACGCCCGTTTGCACGTGTATTCACCGGCGTAGCCAAAACTTCAAAGCGAGCCGTTTCCGGAGCGTATGTGCGCAAAATCAGACGCCTCGTCTTGCCGGAAACCTCACCCGAAGCCTTTGCGCGCGATATGTTCATGCTCAGCTTCTACCTCCGCGGCATGAGTTTCGTCGACATGGCCTACCTGCGCAAGTCAGACCTCCGCGACGGTTATGTCGTTTACCGTCGCCGCAAAACGGGGCGCAAACTGATGATTGCCTGGACGGCGGAGATGCAGACCATTCTCAATAAATATCCCGCGAACCCTACGCAATACTTGTTGCCAATCATCAGCAGAGTGGGTGGTAATGACCGCGTCGCATATCTCAACAAAAGCTACAAGGTTAACCGCAGCTTGCGCAAAATCGGCTCGATGGTCGGCCTGCCCGGGGCGCTGACGCTCTACGTGGCCCGTCATTCCTGGGCATCTATAGCCCGGGCCAAAGGGGTGCCATTGAGCATCATTTCCGAAGGAATGGGCCATGAATCGGAAAGCACTACCCGCATCTATCTCGCAACTCTCGACACCCGGGCCGTTGACCGCGCCAACGCCATGATTCTCCGCAGCGTGTAGCCGCCCGGCGATGCCCGGCGAGAGCGGGTCGGATAGTTTTTTCGGGCGGGAGGGTTAGGATTTCGAGATTATTTCGTAAATTTGCGGCTTAGTTTTTAAGTTACGTGAATACTAAGTATATATTCGTTACGGGGGGCGTCGTTTCGTCTCTGGGCAAGGGGATAATATCCTCATCACTGGCGTGTCTGCTGAAGGCTCGCGGCTATCGGGTTACTATCCAGAAGTTTGACCCGTATATAAACATTGATCCCGGCACGCTAAATCCATATGAGCACGGAGAGTGTTACGTTACGGTCGACGGCCATGAGGCCGACCTTGACCTGGGACATTACGAGAGGTTCACGAACGTGCATACCTCCCGGGCCAACAACATCACAACCGGTCGCATCTATCAGAATGTCATTGACAAAGAGCGTCGCGGTGACTATCTGGGCAAGACGGTGCAGATTATTCCGCACATAACCGACGAAATCAAACGCAACGTCAAGATTCTCGGCAATACCGGCAATTATGACTTCGTGATTACGGAAATCGGCGGTGTTGTCGGCGACATCGAGTCGCTGCCCTTCCTCGAGGCCGTGCGTCAGCTCCGTTGGGAGCTCGGTCGCGATGCCTGCTGCATTCATTTGACATATGTGCCGTTTATCGGTGCCGCCAAGGAACTTAAGACCAAGCCGACGCAGCATTCGGTCAAGCAGTTGCAGCAACTTGGAATCCAGCCTGACGTGTTGGTCCTGCGCACCGAGCACGACATTCCGCAGGATATGCGGGCAAAGATTGCCCTTTTCTGCAATGTGGCTCCCGATGCGGTCGTGCAAAGCGCCGATGCTCCGACAATCTACGAAGTGCCGATGAGAATGCACCGCCAGCGGCTTGACGACATTGTGCTTCGTGTCTGTGACGTCAAGTCTGACCGCGAGCCCGACCTGGTTGCCTGGCATACGTTCCTCGAAAAGCTATCTTCGCCCGAAGGCGAGGTGAATATTGCCCTGGTTGGCAAATATGTTGAGTTACAGGATGCCTATAAGTCAATCAACGAATCGTTATTCATTGCCGCGACCTATAATGACCGCCGCCTGAACCTCGTCAACATTCATTCCGAGAAAATCAATAGTGCCAATGCCGGCGAGCTGCTTGCCGGAATGGACGGTGTCATCGTTGCTCCCGGCTTCGGACAACGTGGAATCGAGGGAAAGTTCGCAGCGCTGAAATGGTGCAGGGAAAACGATGTACCGACCTTCGGCATCTGCCTGGGAATGCAATGTATGGTCATTGAGTTTGCCCGCAACGTTCTCGGACTTGCGGAGGCCAACTCGACGGAGATGAACCTGCAGACGCCCTATCCGGTCATTGACCTGATGGAGGGTCAGAAGAGCATCTCCTCGAAAGGGGGTACAATGCGCCTGGGCGCATATGACTGCGCGCTGAAGGAGGGAAGCCGTGCCGCCGAAGCCTATGGTTACGCCGCGGAAATAAGTGAGCGCCATCGCCACCGCTTCGAGTTCAACTCCCGTTTCCGTAGGGAGTTTGAAGAGGCCGGAATGATCTGCTCGGGCGAGAACCCCGAAACACGCTTGGTTGAAATTGTCGAGATCCCCTCTAAACGCTGGTATATCGGCACGCAGTTCCACCCCGAGTATTCAACAACCGTGGAGTGTCCGAACCCTATCTTCATGGATTTTATCAAACACGCAATCGATTATCACAACGAAAAAGAATTGAATGGATAAGAACACCCTGACAGGCATCCTTCTGATGGTTGCCATCATTTTCGGCTTCATGTATATCAATCAGCCGAGTGCCGAGGAGCTTCAGCAGCGTCGCGAGCAGCAGGCTCAGGCCGCCGCCGATTCGCTGCGTCGCGCCGAGCAGGTGCTCCAAGAAGCCATGACAATTCCTGAAATCACCGATGACGACGTCAAGACCCTGTGCAACGGTCTTGCGCTCTATGGCGCCCGTCAGGCCGACGGCACTTTGCTGGTGGCAACCGATAGCTACGAACTCATTCTCTCGAATGACTCCGTACTTTCCGGCACAATCAAGACGCCCGCCGGCAACATCGAGGTCAGCAACATCCTCACGGCCGACTATCCCGCCGAAACCGACCGTCTCACGCGCGCCAATGCGGCCCGTTCGCTCAAGGGAGCGATTTCAGACCTTCAGCGCTATCGCAACTTTGCTTCCCACCTTTCGGGAACCGACACTGTCATCGGTCTGGAAAACGATGTGCTCCGTCTGCAGTTCTCGGCAAAGGGCGGTCAGATTTCAAACGTGGTGCTGAAAAACTACGACTGTTACATCAATCCCGACACGACACTAATCCAACTTTGGAAGGCCGACACCAATAACTATTCGTTCACCCTGCGCTCCGACAGTGAGAAGTTCGAGTCTGACTCGTTCTACTTCACTCCGGTGCTCGAAAGTGATTCTGTACTGCTGATGAAGCTCGATCTGGGCGGCGGCGCATGGTGGGGCATCCGCTATTCGCTCCCCGAGGCCGATGGCTACCGCGTCAAGATGGACGTCGTGCAGCACGGCATGGCCTCGGCCGGAGTGATTCCCGCCGGAGTGACCACCATGGAGTTCAAATGGCATCAGAAGATGTCCCGTTTTGAGCGTGGCCGCGTCTTTGAGCAGCGCAATTCGGCGATATATTATAAAGAAGACGGCGACGACGTTGAACATCTATCCGAGCAGAAAGACGCTGCCAAGACCGTCGATGTGCCTCTCAAGTGGATTGGCTTCAAGAACCAGTTCTTCAGCTCCATTCTGATTGCCGACGGAACGTTCAATGCCGGTACCAAGCTCGTCAGCGCCGACCTCAGCGACGATATCGATTATCTGAAGGACATGAGCGCAACCACTCAGGTCGGTTATTCGGTTAACCGCGATGATGTCGCGTCGTTTAACTTTTATCTCGGCCCGAATCTTTATCCGGTTCTCCGCGACATGGACCGCATCAGCTCCGACGGAGGCCTCGACCTCACCCGTGTGATTCCTTTAGGCTGGTCGCTCTTCCGCTGGATTAACACCGGTGTGATTATCCCCGTGTTCACCTTACTGGGCAAGTATATCTCCAACTACGGCATCATAATCCTGGTGCTCACGCTGCTGATTAAGCTCGTGCTTTTCCCCTTTACCTACAAGACCTACCGCTCGCAGGCCAAGATGAAGTGCCTGGCTCCCGAAATCAAGGAAATCAACGAAAAATATTCAGCCCCCGAGGACCAGATGAAGAAGAGCCAAAAAACTATGGAGCTCTATTCCAAAGCCGGAGTCAGCCCGATGGGCGGCTGTCTGCCCCTGCTGCTTCAGATGCCGATTCTCGTTGCGATGTTCTCGTTCTTCCCGAGCGCGATCGAGTTGCGTGGCGAGCAGTTCCTCTGGGCCAAAGACCTGGCCGCTCCCGACGCTATCATTTCCTGGACGGCCAATATCCCGCTGATTTCGTGGGCGTTCGATAACCACTTGAGCCTCTTCTGTCTGTTGATGACCGTTACCAACGTAATCTACTCAAAGATTATGATGGATTCGCAGCCCGGCGGCGCATCGATGCCCGGCATGAAGATGATGACCTACGCCATGCCCGTGATGTTCCTCTTCATCTTTAACAACTACGCCGCAGGCCTGAGCTACTACTATTTCCTCTCGTTGCTCATAACCATTATCCAAACCTACGTTATCCGTCATTGGGTAATCGACGAAGAGAAAGTGCGCGCCGAGATGCTCGCAAACGCCAAGAAACCCAAAAAGAAAAACGGATGGCTCGCACGTATGGAGGCAGCCCAGCGTCAGCAGGAGGCTCTCATGCGCCAGCAACAGCAAGCAAAGAACAAACGACGTTAATTTCCCTCATATATTTAATATCCACGAGCATGCGTTACGACCAGCGAGGCGTTTCCGCTACCAAAGAAGACGTCCACTCCGCAATCAAGAACATCGACAAAGGACTCTTCCCGAAAGCGTTCTGTAAAATTATCCCAGATATTCTCGGCGGAGACCCGGACTATTGCAACATCATGCACGCCGACGGCGCCGGGACCAAATCGAGCCTCGCCTATGTTTACTGGCGTGAAACCGGCGACCTCAGCGTCTGGAAGGGTATTGCCCAGGATGCTCTGGTTATGAACATTGACGACCTTCTCTGTGTCGGCGCAACCTCAGGCATCCTTGTAAGTTCCACCATCGGACGCAACAAACATCTTATTCCCGGAGAGGTCATTGCCGCAATCATCAACGGCACCGAGGAGCTTCTGGCCGACCTCCGCGCCCACGGAATTGACATTCACTCAACCGGCGGCGAAACCGCCGACGTCGGTGATCTGGTGCGCACGATTATCGTGGACTCCACCGTGACCTGCCGCATGCGCCGCGCCGATGTCATCGACAATGCCAACATCGGTGCCGGCCAGGTTATCGTCGGCCTTGCAAGCTATGGCCGGGCCTACTACGAAACTTTCTATAACGGCGGAATGGGCTCCAACGGACTGACCTCCGCGCGCCATGACGTTTTTGCCCGCTATCTTGCCGAAAAATATCCCGAAAGTTTCGATGCGGCAACCCCTGCGGAGCTTGTCTACAGTGGCTCGGTAGCCCTCACTGACCCGACGGAAGTTGAGGGTGTTGACGCCGGCAAGCTCGTGCTCTCGCCGACGCGCACCTACGCCCCTGTGGTCAAAGCCATACTCGACGAGATGCGTCCGGGCATCAAAGGTATGATTCATTGCTCCGGCGGCGCTCAAACGAAGATTCTGCATTTCCTGCAGCCTGACCTGCATGTTGTTAAAGACAACCTGCTTCCGATACCTCCGCTCTTCAATCTGATTCAGCGCGAAAGCCATACCGACTGGGCCGAGATGTATAAGGTCTTCAACATGGGCACACGTCTGGAAATCTATGTTGACCCTTCGGATGCGCAGGTTGTCATCGATATTGCGGCGCGCTTCGGCATTCCGGCTCAGATTATCGGTCGCGTGGAGGCGAAGCCCGGACCCGCCAGTCTGACCATTTCAGGCCCCCACGGTAGCTTTGACTACTAAAGATGTCATCAGGGCGGCGCGCGAACGTCTCAACGTCGAGGCGCTGACGCCGATGCAGCATAAAATGGCGGGGCTTGCCGCCGATACCGGTGCCGTGGCTCTCATCGCGCCGACAGGCTCGGGCAAGACGCTGGCCTTTGCGCTGGCGTTGCTCGAGCGCGTCAATGGCGGCAGAGGTATGGCCGAGGCCCTGGTCATCAGTCCTACCCGCGAGCTGACCCTGCAGATTGCCAAGACGCTGAATGCGCTTGCTCCGGCTCTGCGCGTCGTCGCACTCTATGGCGGCCACTCGGTTCTCGACGAGACGCGTTCGCTCGAGGCTGCGACGCCCGACATCGTTGTGGGCACCCCCGGCCGCATTCTTGACCATATCAACCGCGAGCGTCTTGACCTCTATCGCATCAGGGTGCTCGTTGCCGACGAGTACGACAAATCTCTCGAACTCGGGTTTCAGGACGAAATGCGCCGGATTGTGCGTCGCGTCCATGCCCCAAAACTCGTTATCCTGACTTCCGCAACCCGACTCGGAGAGTTCCCCGAGTGGCTTGGAATAAAGAAACTGACCACGATTGATTACACAACCGACAACCTTGGTCAACCGAAGCTCTCGGAGTATGCCGTCCGCTCGCCCGAGGCCGACAAACTCCGTACCCTCAGCGAGTTGCTGCTCGGGTTGCCCCGCGAGCGCACAATAGTGTTCGTGAATTACCGCGAAAGCGCCGAACGCGTTTTTCAATACCTGCGTGGCGAAGAATTTCCTGTCATTCTCTATCACGGCGCCCTCGACCAACAGGACCGCGAAACGGCTATTGACCTCTTCACCAACGGCTCGGCCCCTGTCATGGTCGCCACTGACCTGGCGGCCCGCGGACTCGATATCCCGCAGGTGCGCAATGTTGTCCATTACCATCCGGCGCCGACCCCGGAGACCGTTATTCACCGCAACGGCCGCGCGGCGCGTATGGGAGCCGGCGGCGACGTCTACTACCTTCTGTCGCCAACTGAAACTTCGCCCGTTTCAACGGTTTCGCCCGTTCCGGCTGCCCTTGCCGAGAATTCCGTATTGCCCCGAACCCTCTTTTTTCATGCCGGGCGCAAGGAAAAACTGTCGAAAGGCGATATTGTCGGCGCCCTTACCGGTCCGGGCGGCCTGACGGCCGCTCAGATCGGGCTTATTTCACTGCATGACCACCGCGCCCTCGCGGCCGTCAGCGGCGACGTTGACATTGACGCCCTGGCGGCGAGTCTCAACGCCTCGCGCATAAAAAACCGCCGCATACGCGTAACCCCCCTCCGGTACTGATATCCGAGGATTTGCGGGAGCTTTCTCGGAAGGCCTGCGGGGGTTGCCAAAACCAATTCTGTAGAGTCCAACAGCAAATGCAAAGTTAAGCGATATTATGGAAAAATCGCTTA
>CAZKOF010000057.1:0-12461 GCA_964554335.1 uncultured Bacteroides sp. | reverse complement strand
GACTATCTTAGGGATATGCTTCTTAATGCCAAATTTTGATGCGGTTGCCCTGGTCCCGCCGCCCGCCGCTGACGTAACTTTGCATTGTGCATGGCGCTGTTGCCGCGCCATTAGTCTGAAAAGGCTGATCTGTCAAGTTCGAGCGGGGCTGCAACCGCTTGGCCGAGGTCCGCAAGCGTGCGGATACCGAAGCCCGACAATGCAGCGAAGAGCACATCAGGGCCGAAGCGGGGAGGGACCCCCGCCAACGTCCGGAACAAGTCTGAAAACACCATGAGCGCGCGGCGATCCGTCCCGGTCGCTGCCAACCATACCCGGAAAGGTCGCGGGAGAGGAGAAATGTACCCGTTTGGCAATGCAGGTTCTCCAAATTGTCAGGCCCGCGGGCGGAGAATTGGGAACTCTCCGCCCGCGGGCCTGATTTTTTGCGCTGGTGTTTTTTATTTTGAGGTTCGGCGGAAAATTGTTAAATTTGCAGACTCAAAGAATTAACAACACGTGTAAATCTACGATGTATAGAACTGATACTTGCGGAGAGCTCCGCATTGGGAATGTCGGTAAAGAAGTGACCCTGGCCGGTTGGGTGCAACGCATCCGCAAGATGGGAGGCATGACGTTCGTTGACCTTCGCGACCGCTACGGACTGACGCAGGTTGTTTTTAACGTTGAAAATGACCCTGCGCTCTGTGAGGCCGCCAATCATCTCGGCCGTGAATACGTCATTCAGGTAAAGGGTCGCGTTGCCGAGCGCACCGCAAAGAATCCCCACCTCCCGACCGGCGACATTGAAATCATTGCAACCGAACTCAAGGAACTCAATCCCTCGCTGACCCCGCCGTTCACGATCGAGGAGGAGAGCGACGGCGGCGATGACCTCCGCATGCGCTACCGCTACCTCGACCTGCGTCGCCCCAATGTGCGTGCCAACCTCGAACTGCGCCACCGCATGACAATGGCCGTGCGCCGATATCTCGACTCTAAGGGATTTCTCGAAATCGAAACGCCGATGCTCGTCGGCTCGACTCCCGAGGGTGCCCGCGACTTCGTCGTCCCCTCACGCATGAATCCCGGTCAGTTCTATGCGCTGCCACAGTCGCCCCAGACCCTCAAGCAGCTCCTGATGGTCAGCGGCATGGATCGGTATTTCCAGATTGTCAAGTGCTTCCGCGACGAAGATCTCCGCGCTGACCGTCAGCCCGAGTTCACCCAGATTGACTGCGAAATGAGCTTTGTTGAGCAGGAAGACGTCATCAGCCTCTTCGAAGGAATGGCAAAATACCTTTTCAAGGAAATCCGCGGCGTAGAGCTCAATGGCGATTTCCCCCGAATGAGCTGGGCCGACGCAATGAAATATTATGGCTCCGACAAGCCCGACACCCGCTTCGACATGAAGTTCGTTGAACTCGACGGAGTGCTCAAAGGACACGGCTTCAGTGTCTTCGATAGCGCTGCCTATATCGGTGGCATCTGCGCAAAGGGTGCCGCAACCTACACCCGCAAACAACTCGATGCGCTGACCGACTATGTCAAGCGTCCGCAAATCGGCGCCAAAGGCATGGTTTATGCACGCGTCGAAACCGACGGAAACGTCAAGTCGAGCGTTGATAAATTCTACTCTCAGGAGACCCTCCGGGAAATGGCGGCGGTGATGAACGCCGAACCCGGTGACCTCATCTTGATTCTCAGCGGCGACGATGTCAACAAGACCCGCAAGCAGCTCTGCGAACTCCGTCTCGAAATGGGGCGTCAGCTCGGCCTGCGCGACAAGAACAAGTTCTCATGCCTCTGGGTCGTTGACTTCCCGATGTTTGAGTGGAGCGACGAGGAGCAGCGACTGATGGCTATGCACCATCCTTTCACTCACCCCAAAGACGAAGATATCCCCCTGCTCGATACCGACCCCGCGGCCGTGCGCGCTGATGCCTACGACATGGTCATCAACGGCGTGGAGGTCGGCGGCGGCTCCATACGTATCCACGATAGCGCCCTGCAGGCGAAGATGTTCGAAATCCTCGGATTTACCCCCGAAAAGGCTCAGGAACAGTTCGGTTTCCTGATGAACGCTTTCAAGTTCGGTGCGCCACCACACGGCGGTCTCGCCTACGGTCTTGACCGCTGGGTCAGCCTCTTTGCCGGTCTCGACAGCATTCGCGACTGCATCGCTTTCCCGAAAAACAACTCGGGCCGCGACGTCATGCTCGATGCTCCCGCCCCGCTTGACCAAAAGCAGCTCGACGAACTCAATCTCGCGCTCAATCTTCCGCAGGAATGAGCGTTACCGTCCGCGAAATAATTGCCGCCATCGAAGAGGCTGCGCCACTCGCCCTCCGGGAGCAGTGGGATAACTGCGGACTCATCATTGGATCTTCCGATGCCGAGTGCAGCGGTGTGATGCTCTGCCTCGATGTGACGCCTGAGGTCATCGCCGAGGCCGTCGCCGCAAAATGCAACCTCGTGGTCTCACACCATCCTTTGATTTTCAAAGGCGTGAAAGAGATAAACGATTTTACCCTGCAGGGCCGGGCAATAATCGATGCCCTGAAAGCCGACATTGCCGTCTACTCCGCCCATACCTCGCTCGACAACGCGCCTGCTCCATGGGGCGTCAGCCACCATTTGGCCGCACGACTCGGCACCGAGGTGATTTCAACAATGACCGAGACAGGAACCGGCGTGCTTGCCAGGCTTCCGCGCCCCGTCGGCGCAAAGGAATTGGCAATGACATGCATCAATGTTTTCGATGCTGCCGGATTGCGCCATTCCGCATATCCCGACCTGATGATTGAAACCGTTGTCATTGGCAGCGGAGCCTGCGGCTTCCTCTTACCCGAGGCCCTGAGCGCCGGCGCGCAGGCTATAATAACCTCCGATGTGCGCTATCATGACTTCCTCGACTTTGGACGCCGGATATTCATCGTCGATTTGACTCATTTCGACACTGAAAAATGCACAAAGGAGATTTTTAGGCGCATTATTTCGCAAAAAATTCCTAACTTTGCACCCGTGTTTTGTGCAGACGAAACCAACCCGATTGAATACTTGTAAGTTATCCTAAATATCAGATGGCAACGACAAAAAACGAACAACCCATGAGCACCGAGGAGCGCCTGACTTCCCTCTATAAGCTCCAAACTATCCTGACCGAGATTGACCGCATACGCACAATCCGTGGCGAACTCCCAATTGAGGTCAAAGACCTCGAGGACCACATCGAAGGTCTGCGGACTCGCGTCAGCAACATCAAGGCCGACATCGACGCAGCTGAGAAAGCCACGGTTGACGAGAACAACAAGATTGCCGACGCACGCTCCAAAGTCGAGAAATATGATATCCAGATTAAGGAAGTGCGTAATAACAAGGAATATGACATCCTTTCTAAGGAGATTGAGTTCCAGCAGCTCGAAATGCAGCTCGCCGAAAAGCATCTCGGCGAATATGCCCGCATCATCGACCAAAAAAAGAACGAAATCAAGGTGACCGAAGATTTGATTTCCGATGCCGAGCACGTTCTTGCCTCCAAAAAAGCCGAACTCGATGAGATCGTCTCCGAAACCAAGTCCGAAGAAGAAAACCTTCGCGAACAGGCAAAGGCTCTCGAGGATAACTTCGACGACGAACGCCTGCGCAGCGCTTTCAAGCGCATACGCAAGAACGCACGCAACGGTCTCGGAATCGTGACTATCGAGCGAAACGCCTGCGGGGGTTGCTTCAACCGCATTCCACCGCAGAAGCAGACCGAAATCCGTATGCACAAGAAGGTTATCGTCTGCGAATATTGTGGACGCATCCTTATCGATCCCGAACTGACTCATGCCTGAGACTCTCTCCCGGCTCCCGCTTCCGGACGGTCTCATAACAATAACAATCATTTGACATTTGCAATATGAAGCTGCTTCATCAGAAACTTTCGCAATATCAGGAACCGCAGAAGGCAAAAGCTGCCGGAGTTTATCCCTACTTCCGCGCCATTGATTCCGAGCAGGATCCTGAAGTTACCATCAATGGCCGCAAGGTCTTGATGTTTGGCTCTAACTGTTATACGGGCCTGGTAAATGACCCGCGAATTAAAGAGGCGGCCATCGAGGCTATCAAAAAATATGGAACGGGATGTGCCGGCTCTCCTTTCCTCAACGGTACGCTTGACCTCCACAAGAAACTCGAGGCTCGTATCGCCGAATATATCGGCAAGGAAGACGTGATGATTTACTCCACAGGCTTTGGCGTTAACCTCGGTGTGGTCAGCTGCTTGACCGGACGCGAGGATTATATCCTTTGGGACGAGCAGGACCACGCCTCCATTATCGAAGGCCGTCGTCTGAGCTTCAGCCAGAGCCTCAAGTATAGACATAACGACATGGCTTCCCTGGAGCAGCAGCTGAAAAAGTGCGACCCCGAAAAAGTGAAGCTTATCGTGACCGACGGTGTGTTCTCGATGGAGGGCGATGTCGCCAATGTTCCCGAAATCGTGCGCCTCGCAAAGCAATATAACGCATCCGTCATGGTCGATGAGGCCCACTCGATCGGCGTATTCGGCAAGGGCGGTCGAGGTGTCGTCAACCATTTCGGCCTGACCGATGACGTGGACCTCGTCATGGGTACCTTCTCAAAGAGCTTTGCTTCGCTCGGCGGCTTCATCGCAACCGACAAGGAAATAACCAACTTCCTGCGCCACCATTCGCGTTCCTACATCTTCACCGCATCGATTACCCCGGCCAGCACCGCCGCAGCTCTTAAAGCTATCGACATCATGGAGCAGGAGCCCGAGCGCCAGCAGAACCTCTGGGATCTCACCGAGTTCGCCCTGCAGGGTTTCCGCGACATGGGCGTGGAAATCGGCCATACCTCGACTCCGATTATTCCCCTCTACATCCGCGACAATATGAAGACCTTCAAGATAACTACCGACCTCTTCAATGAAGGTGTCTTCGTGAATCCCGTGGTGTCGCCGGCCGTGGCCCCGCAAGACACGCTCATTCGCTTCTCGCTGATGGCAACCCATACTAAGGAACAGGTTACCCGCGGTCTCGAGGCTATCGAACGCGTATTCAAAGCCAACGGAGTCCTTAAGTAACCTCACTCCGTCGAGTCGCGGCATGAGCATCGTTGTGAATTCGCCGGAAGAATTACGCTCCCTATCCACGGAGCAGCTTCCTCAGGTGTGCGACGAGCTTCGCCGCACACTTATTCATGAGCTCTCGCTAAACCCGGGCCACTTTGCCTCAAGCATGGGTGCGGTGGAGATTGCCGTGTCTCTCCATTATGTATTCAACACGCCTTATGACCGCATCGTTTGGGATGTCGGTCATCAGGCGTATGCCCATAAACTCCTCACCGGACGGCGCGACCGTTTCTCGACCAACCGCAAGTTCGGAGGACTTTGCGGCTTTCCGTCGCCGGCCGAGAGCGAATATGACACCTTTACCGCCGGTCATGCTTCAAATAGCATTTCGGCCGCTCTCGGAATGAGTCTGGCCTCGAGGTTGCGTAATGAGAACCCGCGCCGCAACGTGGTTGCCGTCATCGGCGATGCCTCGATTTCCGGTGGACTCGCTTTTGAAGGTCTCAACAATGTTGCCAACACCCCAAACAACGTCCTCATAATTTTGAACGATAACGAAATGAGCATCGACCCCAACGTGGGCTCTCTCAGCCGTTATCTTTCTCATCTCAACACGTCGCGCCGCTATAATGATTTCCGTTATAAGACCTATCGTCTTTTCCGCAAGCTCGGCCTCGTGTCTGAAAATGCACGTGGCCCCATCATGCGGTTCGCCAATAGCCTGAAGGCGCTTGTCAGCCGCCAGCAGAACATCTTCGAGGGACTGAATATCCGTTATTTCGGCCCTTTCGACGGTAACGACGTGGAGAAACTCGTCAGTGTGCTCAATGATATCAAGAACATGGAGGGTCCAAAGCTGCTTCATCTGCGGACCCGCAAAGGTGCGGGCTATGCTCCGGCCGAGGCCGACCCTTCCCATTGGCATGCGCCGGGCAGGTTCGACGTCGCGACCGGCAAGCGAATCAGTGCCGCATCGCTCCGCCCCAAGTGGCAGGATGTGTTCGGCGATACCCTGACCGAACTGGCTCGCCGCGATGACCGCATTGTTGGCATAACCGCAGCGATGCTCTCCGGAACCTCTGTCTCGACGATGCAGGCCGCGTTTCCCGAGCGCGTCTTCGACGTAGGAATTTCAGAGGGTCATGCAGTTACTTTTGCCGGTGGACTGGCAAAGGATGGCATGAAGCCCTTTGTCGCTATCTACAGTTCTTTTCTCCAACGCGCATACGACCACATTTTCCACGACGTTGCGTTGGCGAAACTCCCCGTCACTTTCTGCATTGACCGTGCCGGAATTGTCGGTGAGGACGGCGCTACCCACCATGGCGCTCTCGACCTTGCCTACCTGCGTTCGATTGCCGGGATAACCATTGCCGCCCCTTCCGATGCGTCGCAGTTGCGTCGACTCATGGCAACTGCCGCTCAAAATTCCGACGGTCCCTTTGCTATACGCTATCCGCGCGGAACTTCTATCGGAAATCCTGACGCGCCGCTTGAATCTGTGCCTGTTGGCCGGGGTCTGAAGGTATGTGACGGCAGCGACGTTGTTATCCTCTCGATTGGTGCAATGAAAAGCGCCGCGGTCAAGGCCGTTGAGCTGCTGAAGCAACAGGGCGTATCGGCCGCTCTATATGACATGATTTTCCTGCGTCCGCTCGACGAGGATATTATGCGCGAGGTTGCCGCAAAGGGGTGCCCGGTACTGACGGTCGAAGATGGCATTCGCGACGGCGGCCTCGGTTCTGCCGTGACCGAATGGCTCGTCGATAACGGTGCGTTAGTTAAAGTGAAGCGCCTCGGACTGCCAACCGACAGATTCGTGCCCCACGGAACTCCTGATGAACTCTATAGCCTTTGCGGACTTGACTCCGGGTCGATTGCCCGCGAGGCAAAATCCTTGTTATGAAAATCCTTATTGTCGGAGCCGGAGAAGTCGGGTCTCACCTCGCTACGTTGTTGAGCCGCGAGAACCAGGACATCGTGCTCGTTGACCGCGATGCCGCCAAACTCGATCCGCTCGACGCCAAATATAACCTGCGGACCGTCTGCGGCTTGCCGACGTCGTTTGCTACCCTTGCCGAGGCGCGCGCGGGAAAGTGTGACCTCTTTGTCGCCGTGACTCCGTTTGAAACTGATAATATCGCGGCCTGTGCGATTGCAAAGTCTATGGGTGCGCGTAAAACCGTTGCCCGAATAGATAACTTCGAGTATATGATGGAGGAACACATGCCTTTCTTCCATGCACATGGGGTTGATTCGGTAATCTATCCCGAATATTACGCCGCTAAGGAAATCCTCATTGCACTGCGTCATACCTGGGTGCGCAACTGGTTTGAAATGTGGAATGGCGAATTGATTCTTGTCGGCGTCAAGCTCCGCGATAACGCCGGGATTGCAGGAATGAGCCTGCGTGAGTTCGGTGCCATGGGACATAAGTTTCACGTTTCCGCCATTCGCCGCAGGCATGACACGATTATCCCCGGTGGTAACGATGTGATCATGGCAGGTGATATAGTCTATATCATGACGCGGCCTGAAGATGTCGCTGACCTGCGCCGTATTTGCGGCAAGAGTGAACACGCGGTCAAAAATATAATGATTCTCGGAGGCAGCCGGATTACCGGGCGACTGTGCAACATGATCGGTGATGCATATGACATAAAGGTCATCGACCCGGATGCCGACAAGTGTCTCAGACTCGCCGAGCGTTGCCCGGGAGTCGACGTCGTTTGCGGCGACGGACGCGACAATGATCTGCTCATCGAGGAGGGAATTGCAAATATCGATGTTTTTCTTGCTCTGTCGGACTCGTCCGAGAGTAATATCCTTGCCTGTCTTACCGCAAAGGAACTTGGCGTCAGAAAGACTATTGCCGAGGTCGAGAATATCCAGTATATCGGCGAGGCCGAGGCCCTGAATATCGGCACGGTTGTCAATAAAAAGCTCCTCGCCGCAGGTGCCATTTTCCAGCGTATGCTCGACCAGGATTCCGAAAATGCCAAAGTGATGGCGTTGGCCGATGCCGAGGTCGCCGAGATTGAGGTCAAGGAGGGAAGCAAGATTACACGCGCCGCAATCAAGGACCTCAAACTTAATTCCGATATGACCATTGCCGGACTTATAAGGGACGGTCGTGGTCAGCTCGTCGGCGGTAACACGGTCATTAGAGGTGGCGATAGGGTAGTGGTTTTCTGTCTTTCGGGCGCGATACATAAATTTGAAAAACTCTTCAGCTGATGCGGCGGCTTAATCTCGCGATAATCGGCAAGACCCTCTGCTCTCTGCTTCTGTTTGAGGCCGGGTTCATGCTGGTGCCGTTGTTTGTTGCGTTGGCCAATGGTGAAACCGGCGCGATGCACGCGTTCGCCATTAGTGCTGCTCTGACTTTGTCTGTGGGGCTCTGCGGTTTCTTCGGCTTCCGTCCGAGCAGGCGCGACATGGGCAAGTATGACGCAGTGTTGCTGACAACGTCGATTTGGATTGTCTTTTCTCTTTTCGGCCTGGTGCCTTACATGCTGGCCCCTACAACCCGCATGAGCTTTTCTGCTGCCTTCTTCGAGGCCATGAGCGGATTTACAACCACGGGGGCCACGCTGGTTGCGTCGACCGACGACCTCAGTAATGCGATCCATATCTGGCATTGTCTCTCCGAGTGGATTGGAGGATTGGGGATTATACTGTTCACTCTCGCTCTCGTGCCGATGTTGAATTCCTCAGGGGGAATGCAGCTTTTCAATGCAGAGCAAAACAAGATTTCGCAAGATAAGGTCAGCCCGCGCATTTCCGAGACTGCCCGGAAGTTGTGGATCATCTATATCATGCTCACTCTCGTGCTCTTCGGACTGTTGTGTCTCGGACCGATGTCTGTGTTTGAGGCGGCTTGCCATGCCTTTGCAACGATGTCGACCGGTGGATTCTCGACCAGTTCTGTCGGAATAAACAGTTTCGGAACTGTCTATGTGAAAGGTGTGATTACCGTGTTCATGTTTCTCGGCGGTGTTAACTTCGCGTTGGTCCACAGGGTTGCTACCGGTCGCCCCGAGGCGGTCTTGCATAACGAGGCGTTTCTGACATATTGCAAGGTGATTTTGTGTGCTTTCGTTGCATTCGTGCTCGGTATTGTTCTGAACGGGGCATACACAGGTTGGCAGAGCGTCACGGTTGACCCCCTCTTTCAGGTTGTCAGCATCATAACCTCTACGGGCTATATGTTGTCGAGTTTCGATAGCTGGGGCCCGGCGATTGCCGCCATCGCAATGATATTGATGTTTACCGGTGGTTGTGCCGGTTCAACGTCGGGCGGTGCCAAAATTGACCGCATTGTCTATCTGCTGAAGTTTCTTAAAAACTCCGTCAAGCGCGCGTTGCGCCCGAATGCGGTGCTTCCGGTCAGAATAAGTAACAACGTGGTCCCTTCGACACGGGTCATAGCGGTGGTGGCGTTCCTATGCCTTTTCGCGATGTTGACCGCCGGAGGTGCATTGCTGCTTTCTGCCAGCGGTATCCCCGCGGGCGACTCGTTCGTCTCTGCCCTCGGGGCAATGAGCAATGCGAGCCTGTCGAATGTCGACAGCGTAATCGGCTGCGATTATTTAAGATTGAATCCGGCGGCTCATTATATTTTGGCCGCTCTAATGCTTACCGGCCGTCTGGAAATCTACTCCGTCCTCGTGCTCTTCTCCTCCTCGTTCTGGCGCCGCTGACCTACTTTGGTGATTTCCTTTTCTGTTGCCAGTCGCGGCGTTCGTCGGCCGGCATCTGTTCGCATGCATAGGAGAGCATTACGGATGGCATTTTGCTCACATTGTCATTAAGGAAGGTCCGCAATTCGTGGCGGTATCCTTTTTTCCATGCCTCGCGGAGCATCCACCCTGCCGCTTTGTGCAGGAGGTCGTGGGGACTTGACAACAGATACCCGGCACGTTTGAAGCATATGTCTGCAAGTCCGTGGCGGGTAAGTATCCATGTGCTAACCATTGCGATGCGCTGCTGCCAAAGCGTGTGCCCCTCGGGCTTGATCCATTCATCCGGCAGCGTGACGTCGGGATTGAGCACTTCATGGTTCCCGACGATTTTTATTGCCGAAAGATCAACGAGGTCCCAGTTGTTGATATGACGGTGAAGCGAGGTGTAGGTATCAAAAATCAGCTGCATGGCTGCGTTGTCCTTCTTCTTCATGGCCTGAAGATACTGTTCAACCATTATCAGAAGTCCGCAGAGGCGCACTTCATGCAGGTCGGACCTGACGAGTTTTACGGCCTCTGAAAGCGGCGTTTCCTTCCTGGCTTCTTTTACCACCATTCGCACCTGTGGATTTCGAAGCCCGATGAACCTGTCGCCCTCGCCATACTCTCCCGGTCCGGCTTTGAAAAACCTCAATAACTGCCGTGCCTGCCGCTCATCGGCCATGCTCAACAACGCGCTCTCAATGTCGGCAGCTTCAATCATTTGATTTGAATATCCGGCAGAAGCCCTGTTTGTTGAATTGATAATACATCTCGATGCGCTCGGGAGTGTCATTTTCAAGCAATAGCAGCAGCTCCTTTGCAAATTCAAGATTGGCCGACCCGTTAGCGGTCACGATGCGTCGGTCTGTTACCGCCTGTTCGTGCTGATAACCGTCCGCATTGAGATAGTTTTCGCCGCCCCGGTGCTTTAGTTGGTCAATACCGTTGCCGGTATGTTTTATGTCGTTGAGTAACCCATGTTTCGCCATAAATGAAGCCGCGTTGCATATTGCTCCGACAATTTTCCCGGTGGCAACGGCTTTGGCAACAATCGGCGCAACCTTATCGGCAATCGGAGTATCCCACCCGAAACCGCCGATAAGTATCAGTGCTGCATAATCATCGGGCATCGTGTTGAATGAATAGTCAGGAATCATGCGAAAGCCTCCGATGGCCTTGACCGGATCCATATCCGGGGCCACAATCTTGTTGACGTATTTCGGACTCTCTTTCATTGCAAAGTCATCGGACGCTACTGCCTGAGCGAGATAGACCATTTCATGCTCCGCAAAATCAGGAAGCAGCACATATAGAATTTCGTTACTCATATCGTCTCAGTTAATGTTACTGATTAGACCGCAAAAGTAAGCAAAAATCTTGTAATTTTTAGACCGGCAGAATAAAAAGTCAAAGCCTCCGCACGGCTCTTTCATTTAGAATGGCTGACCTGATGAGATTTGTCTCAAAAAGTTTTTACCATACTACTGCACTTTTTTAAACAAAAATACATGAAAAATCCGTTTTTTTATGTGCCTTTGTAGTCGCAGACCGCATCGCAGAGCCCGGTCAAGGGCAATGTGGGTGGGGCTGCAAAACATACGAAAAGCGTTTACTCGGCGCTCTTTCTTGGCTATCAGGAATCTGGAAAATTCAATGGTAAAGTCAGGAATGTAGCAAACAGTAGATGTCTTAGTGGATATGTATATTCCGTCCTGACACAACGCGTGAGCGTTAAGTTTGGTCGTATGGCATATTCTGCGTGAGGCTCTGCAAGTTTGCTCGTTCAACTTTACCGGGCAATTCCAGAGCCTCCGTTTGTAGAGCGAGCAAACAGTACGGCTCTCACGCATTTCCTTTATAAACCATCATCATAGCCAATGAGGTGAGCCCTGCGGTAAAGAGAAACCAATAATGAAAAAAGTCTTTTTCAAACCTTGGGTTGGCAAGGACTATGATTCGGGCGGCATGTTCGGCAAGAAGATCCTCGTTTTAGGCGAGGCTCATCGTTGTCAGGGATGTGACGACTGCGGACAAGTTGAAAATGCCGAGGAATGTGCCGACTTCACGTCTAAAAACTGTATCGAAGTCCTTCTTAGTGGAAAAACCGGCTCATGGACCGGCACATTCCGCAAGTTTGAGCGTTCGCTCGTCAATCACGAAACCGACCTCGAAGAAAGCCGTAAAATTTGGAATTCGCTTGCTTTCTACAACTATGTGCAGAAAGCGGTAGACAGCCCACGCGAATCTCCCGAATGGGTTGATTTCCGTGATTCCGAAGAAGCATTCTTTGAAGTCATTGATGAATTGCAACCCGACTTGATTATCGCATGGGGTGTAACCCGCATGTATGACCTCCTTCCGGGGGGTGAACGTTGGCGTGAAGCAGTCCCCCTTGAAATAGATGACAACAAAGTAAAGAACGGTTACTACCGTCTCGCTAACGGCAAAGAGACACGAGTCCTGTGGGTGTACCACCCCTCTGCAGGCTACTCATGGGATTGGTGGTATAAAGTAATAAGGACTGAGTTATGAACTCTGTTGGATAAAATGTTAGGAAAGTACAAATAATCATTATATAACTACAAATCCCTATGAATAAAAAAACAATAAATCTGTTAATCTATAACTTTCATTGAAGTTACGTAATATCCCAGCCGATCTCTGCCATGAGGTCG
>CAZKOF010000056.1:0-12761 GCA_964554335.1 uncultured Bacteroides sp. | reverse complement strand
AAAGATACAAATTATTTTTCTAATTTACAAGCATTTAATTTATAGAAGTCCCCTTCAGCAGGAATTTCCCCTTGGCGAGAATCGTCTGCCAGTTCCAGCGGATGAGATTGCGGCCATGCAACGCATCGAACAGGATGGCTACACGGCGAATGTTGTTTACTTTAAGATGAAAATCGGATTGGCAACTAAATAAAGCCGCCATATCATCGGCGGATATCTCCGCCTTGCAGAACAGACTGAATTTGTTGGCGCAGCTGGCAATTCCTTCCAGTTGATTTCGCGTAAAGACGCAGCCAAAGGAAAGTGGCGCACCGCTTACGTCGCCATTGAACGAAGCGTTTTTTGGAGCAGTAAAACTTGCGGTGTCGTACAGTTGCTTCAATTCGGCACTCGCCTCGAATGAAAATGATGAAGCCTCAAAAAATGATTTTACAAGGGATGGGCAATCGGCAAATAGTCCCTTGACAATGTGGATGTTCATTTCATGGCAGTTTCTGCAGATTGTTCGTTCACACCCGATATACCGGTGACTGTTTACAAAGTCACTTGCGAAGCGGTGATAGTTTTTTCCGCCTGCCACAACATCCCGAAGGTAGATTTCTCTGGCATCAGAGAGTAGTGCGAAGAGTTCCTCCGCTACATGTCGCTCTTCCTCGATGTGACGAGGATGCTGCCTTTCGTCAAAAAGAGAGAAGGCCGCTGTTTTGTCCTTTCATGTCGAATTGTTTTTAATATGGTTAAAGTATATTACAAGGGCATCTGCTCCGAAAAAGATTTCCTTCGGAGCAACACCCATGATTCGTGTATTCAAATTCGACATACGACCGTTTTTAATCAAACACGGAGTTTACAAGATTGACGGCATCATTCTTTTTCTGGTTTACAATCTTGGCGTAGACTTGCGTCACCTTTACATCCGAATGTCCGAGCAATTTCGATACAGTATAGAGGTCTGCACCGAGCGTCAGCATCATCGTTGCAAATGTATGGGAGTCGGTGTGAAATGTCATGTGCTTTTTCAATCCGGCTTTCTTTGCCCACTCTGCAAGTGCGGGGTTGACGTAGTTGAATGAAGGAATATCGAAGACCATATCCTCTGCCGTCTTGCCTTTATTGGAAGGCAGCCACTTCATAGCCTGATCCGACAGCGGCAGGTATATAGGGTCTTTGGTTTTCTTCATAACGATCTCCAGAGTATACGTATCCCGATCCTTGATTATATTTTTCCATGTCAGCAGCATGATATCGCTGATACGCAATCCACAGAAGCAGGAGAACAGATAAGCGTTCTTTATATCCTTCAATCTTTTGTTGGGGAACGGGGTCTTCATCATCAGCTTCACCTCGTCAATAGTCAGAAATTCGCGTTTGCTCTCCGGCTCACGGATTTTATCTCTCTTGTCTACTTTGTTGAATGGATTGTCCCGGATAAGATCCTCCCGAACAGCAGCGTTCAATGCGCCGTTCAAACAACGGTAATAGGTCTTTATAGTAAAGTTGGAGACTTTGCGTCCGTCAGACTTGTAATCCGTCTGGAGGAACCGAAGGTAGCCAACGCAAAAATCCTTGTCTACATTACTGAGCAGGGTACGTTCGTCAGTGTACATTTTCAAGACCTTGATAGTTGTCTTAATCTGATTCACGTCCTTTTTGCCGCGTTTTTCCTGCTCCTTCATATAGGTTTCCATCCAATCGAACAGATACACCTTTTTATGAGGATTCTTTATGCCGACTTCACCGGTTGTAAGCTCGATGATTCGTTGGGATTTTATCTTGTTAGCCGCAAGCATGGTGGTCTCGTTTTGCTTGCGGTCGCTTGGTGTCCTCTCCGGGATGAGATATAGATTGAGAGGCTCGTATGTCCGTTTGCCGTAGCGGTATATATCCAGGTATAATGACTTGCTGCCATCAACGAGGGTTCTCATGCGTATGCGTACTGGCTCTTTGACTTTCGTCGGTTTTTTGACTCTTGCCATATGTGTATGCGAAGTAGGGATTATTTTCTATACAAAGATACGAAAATAACCCGAATCCGCATAACAAAAACGTAACAAAATTGATGCAGAAAAGACCTAAAAATATGAAAAGGATGAAAGCATATGAAAAGCTATATACAGCCGTAATATATTGATATATCAGTATTTATTTTGCTTTTTGTTGGTTTTTGTTTTCATTTTGAGCTGCACGATGTGAAATCTGGAAAATTTCAATTGGAGTCAAGGATGTGGCAAATAGTAGATGGCTTATGTGGATATGTATATTCAAATCTGTTTCAATGCGTGAGCATTGGAATTTGAGGTATATCATATTCTGCGTGAGGTCTCTGCGAGTTTGCTCATTCAACTCCAATGGGCAATTCCAGAGCCTCAGAACGTGGAATGGGCAACAAGTACGGCTCTCACGCATTTCTTTTTATAAACCTGTCAACAGCCAAAGAGGAGAGCCCGGCGGCGAACTTTATTATGAATAAAGACAAAATCTGCCGCAAGGCATTATTGAGAGTGCTGATGTCAATAATGATTGCGGTAAGTGTTCAGTTCAACACTTTGGCTGCGGAGTATAACAAATATGTAGGTGAATCATTCAGCGTCCCTATTCCCGATTGCCCTGTCTCAAACGGATATGTCAACTCGTATAGTTTCTCGTGTAAGGACATGAGCATAAGTGTTGACAGCCGATATGGACTGGCCGTTATAAATAAATACTTCGCGGGGACCCTGTATATTGAATGTTTTTATCAATATATATATTACATCAACCAGACACCATACAGCAACACTTCTACCGCATATTACAGTGTGTCGTGTCGTGCTAACGAGATTACTATTTCAGCTCCATATTATTCGCTCTCCGTTGGGGATGGGGTACAGATAGAATCCAGTTTCTCGCATACCACGTATAGCACCCCTCAGATTACTTACAGGGTTTCTGACCCTTCCGTAATATCGGTTTCTTCCACCGGATATGTCACAGCCTTGAAACCCGGCGGGCCGGTGACAGTCAGCGCATCCTCGAATCTGGGAGATAACACATCCTCCATCACGTTCGATGTGGAGCCTGTAAATCCAACGGGAGTGTATCTGCCGTCGACGCTGTCGCTGTATATCGGTGAGTCACAAACTCTTGTGCCGGAACTTGACCCGGCGAATGCAACCTCGTCTTTCACTTGGAACTCCGATGACACATCAATAGCCACCGTGTCGTCGACCGGGAAAGTGACAGGAATAAGTGACGGCCAGACAAAAATCAGGGTGAAAACAAATACCGGCGGATATACGGCTGTTTGTAATGTCACTGTGAAAAAAAGAAAGTTGACGCTTACAGCAAATCCCCGTGGCGGTGTATACCCGGAGGGAACAGCTATTGAATTGCGGTCAAGCAACTCCAAGGCCACTATATATTATACGGTTGACGGTAAAACTCCTTCGGAAAATTCAACTGTCTATACGGGAGCTGTCAAATTGGAAAAGAACATCACTCTCAAAGCTGTCGCGAAGGCAGATAAGTATATCGACAGCGACATCCTGAATGAAGAATACGAGATACAAACGATGTTTGTCTCGGGGAGTTATCCGGTCCAGTCCGGTTCGGAGGTGGATAAATTGGTCCGCCCGTCAATCACATTCGGCACATCAATATATGAAGGGAAAAACCTTTCACAGATAGCGTTGTCAGACCAAGGGAATAATTTGGTGGAAGGGAATGTGTTCCTTCATGACAAGGAACTCATCTTTGTGCCTGATAACAGTCTGGAACCTTCGACAAGGTATGTCCTGTCGATACCCGAAAATGCAGTCGTCGACAACAACGGACAAGGGAACAAGAGCGTTACCCTTGATTTTAAGACCGCAGACTATAAACAGGCAAAAATCATGAGTACTGACTGGCATAGCTGTGTTAAAGACGATGGATCAGCATGGGCATGGGATTTAAATAACTGCTACTGGCTTCAGAATATCGTTGAACCTCAGAAGGTGGCGACTGACGTGATTGAATTTAGTCCAACACGTTATTACATCAAGACGGATAATACCCTTTGGTGTTGGGGAAGTAATGATGATGGATGTCTGGATAATGGTGCCAAAAAGATAATAACAGATCCGGTTAAGATTGCCGACGGAGTTATAGACTACCAAACCTACGGTCATCATGGTATACTTAAACAGGATGGTTCTCTTTGGTTGTGGGGAAGCAATAAGTTCGGAGCAATAGGAAATGGAACATATACATATACTCCCACATCAGAAAAAGACCCTGTTTACACTCCTTATAAGGTGATGAGTGATGTTGTCGCATTTTCATTAAGTGGCAGTGGGGCATTGGCTCTGAAATCAAATCACGACCTATATGCTTGGGGAGATTGTGTCGCAGGTAAACAATTCAGTGATTCATATTCAAGCAAAGATATTGTTGCGACTCCCAAACTAATTTTGTCAGATGTAATTTCTATAACAAGTGACAGCGGACAAGCTTTTGCAATCAAGAATGATGACAGTCTATGGGGCTGGGGTTATAACAAGTTTGGAACGATCGGGAATGGAACCACATCATTTGTTAGCTCTCCGGTGAAAATTATGGATAATGTCAAAAAAGCCAAAACGTCTATTGTGCATAGCATGGCTTTAAAAAATGACGGTTCTGTATGGTGCTGGGGAAGTGAAGAGAATTATGGGATTGGCCTCGGTGAGAACATTTCTTCAACCGTTCCAAAGAAAGTTGCAGAAGATGCCATCGATATTTATATGATTGATACGCAGGCGTATTATATTAAATCTGACAACTCTCTGTGGGGGTGGGGAAAGGTGTTCCCTTCTGGTTCTAACCAATCGGTAGTCTATTCGCCGATATTGATTATGGATAATATTGATGAGACAATCTTTGGTTATTTGCATAGTAGTTCTTATTGGAATAACTTTGTTAAAACTGATGGGTCATTATGGGTATGGGAAAGCGACAGCAGCGATAATTTGATTGAAATAATCCCGCCATTCAAATCTTCCGCTGTTGAATCGTTGGGTTTTGTCAAACCTGAATTAGTGCTTGCGCAGGGAGAAAGTTGTCCACTTCAACCGATTTTGATTCCTGCCAGTTCAGATGCGGAAATTTCCGGCTACTATTGCGGGGATGACAACATTGTATCTGTTTCTTCCGACGGGATAGTGACGGCGGAAAATATGGGAACAACAAAAATCCGGGTTGACGCAAGTGATTTAAAGGGCAATTGTGTCAACGCCTATGTCACTGTGACTGTCGTCGGCGACGCTTCTGTGGATGAGATTCCTTATACATCAGAAATCGAAATCTCATCGATAGAAAACCGTATTATTATCAGCAACAAGAAACCGGAAGAACTCGTGAATATTTACTCCATAGATGGGAGAAACATATATTCTGGGAAATCGGATGTGATTTTTGTTCAATCCCCCGGAGTCTACCTTGTCTGTGTCGGTAATTTCCGAGACAAAGTCATGGTCAGAAAATAAAATGCGTTATTTTTCGCCTCTGTTTAGGCTTTGCCAAAATAACCGAAATAACACGTAATTTCAGAACCGAAGTGCAAAACTTCTGACTGAATAGCCCACATGTTTTTTTGGCGTTCGGCGCTGAATGGCGGATTGGGGATGGGGCTTCATAAAGCCCACAGCCCCTCCCCAATCCGATATTCAGTGCCGCAAAAGGTAACTTTCAACAAGCGATACAAAAAAAAGGAGACCGGAGTCTCCCTGAGATTAACTAATTTTGTATTGCTTATGTACCATCAACTAACCTCGGAGCAAAGGTCGCAAATTTCGGCCTTACTTCAAAGCAAAACGCCAAGAAAAGAGATAGCGAAAATCGTAGGCATCTCCCGGTCAACACTATCACGCGAGCTTAAGCGCAACAGTTGCCGCAATGGACGGCATTATAGCTGGCAAAAGGCTCATGAGATGGCAATGGAGCGGCGTGAACGCATATGTCTGAACCGTTTGATTCCGCAATCGGTGATGAAGAAAGCCATTGAACTGCTAACGGGCCGGCAATGGTCACCGGAACAGATTTCCGCACATCTCAAGGTTGAGGGTGAAAAGATATCCCACGAGACAATCTATGCCTATATACGGCTGCATCCCGAACTGCATGTCCATTGCAGGCACCGGATGAAATACCGCCATCACATAAAGCAGCCTAAGGCTACAAAGGCCACGAACATACCAAACCGTGTGTCCATACATGAAAGGCCTCCGGAAGCAAATGGCTGTCGTTTCGGAGACTGGGAACTTGATTTGATTGTCGGAGCCGGGCAAAAGAGCTGCCTGGTGACATTGGTGGAGCGCTCCAAGTCATATGTGCTTATCAAGAAACTCGAGACCAAGCATCATACCGCAGTCAAGCAGGCAATAATACAGATGCTTTTCCCCTTCAGGAAGACTCCGGCTCTAAAAACCATCACAACAGATAACGGCACTGAATTTTATGACCATCAGGACTTTGCCAAAGCGCTATGTACGACTGTATATTTTGCCGATTCTTACGCTTCATGGCAAAAAGGAGCTATCGAAAACGCCAACAAACTCATCCGGCAATATTTCCCTAAAGGAACTGATTTCAGACTTGTATCGGACAATGATGTAATGAAGGTTCAACGAAAATTAAATCGACGGCCTCGAGAGAAATTAAATTTTTCGACCCCACTAAAAGAATTCTATGCAATGATTTCGTAATTTTGCACTTGCTTGTTGAGAGTAGGACCAATAGAATTGCGCCTCGGAATGAAGTGTAATTCAAAAATAATTGCTAACTTTGCGTCAAAGAAAAGAGTTATTTGAAAGCGTGAGAAATATAGCACAACGAAACACACCGACAATTCCTTATCCATTGCCCATGCTCACGCGAATTCCTTGAAACAATCTGGCAACCAACTATTTAACACCAGATTACATCAAATATACGCAAATTTCCCGAAAGTGTGAAATGTGGATGTGAGATGTGCGGGAGTGTGGAATGTGTGGGGTTGGATAATTTTTGAGGAGAAAATGCGTTATGATAGTGTGCGGGTGGAATTTTTTTCGTATCTTTGCACGCTTAATATACTCTCAACAAGTCTTTAACATACTGAACGCTAATGGTCAAGCACATTGTCAGCTTTAAACTGCACGGCGACCCGCAGACCCGCCTCGATGCCGCACGCCGCTTCAAAGACGCCCTTTTGGCGCTACCGGAGCAAATTTCGGTGCTCCAATCCATGGAAGTCGGCCTCAATGCGAACACTCAGGAGTCGTGGGATGTTGTCTTAACTGCCGTAGTTCCCGCCATGTCAGATGTTGAGGTTTATGCCAAACATCCCGCCCACGTTGCCGCCGCCGCAATCATTGCCCCGCTAAAAGAGGCGCGCGCATGTGTTGACTATGAAATTTAAACTTCCAATGATATGCAGCAACTTAAAATAAGTCAGGCACCTACCAACCGCGACCCGCTCCTTAACCGCTACCTCCAGGAAATCGGCCGCGAGGAGCTTCTGACCGTTGACGAGGAGGTTGAGCTTGCCCAGCGCATCCGCCAGGGCGATACGGCTGCGGTTAACCGCCTCGTGCGCGCTAATCTGCGTTTTGTCGTCTCAGTGGCAAAGCAATATCAGAACCAGGGCCTCGAACTCATGGACCTCATTTCGGAAGGCAACGTCGGCCTGCAGAAGGCAGCGCAGAAGTTTGACGAGACGCGCGGATTCAAGTTTATCAGCTATGCCGTGTGGTGGATTCGCCAAAGCATCCTCCAGGCCCTGGCCGAACAGAGCCGCATTGTGCGCCTGCCGCTGAACCAGGTCGGCTCCATCAACAAGATCCGCAAGGTGCTCAACAAGTTCGAGCAGGAAAACATGCGCGCCCCCTCGGTTGAGGAGCTTGCAAAGGAACTCGATGTCGCTCCCGAAAAAATTGCCGAGACCATGAAGGTCAGCGGACGTCAGGTCAGCGTCGACGCCCCCTTTCAGGAGGGGGAAGACAATAGCCTGCTCGACGTGCTGACCAACAACGACTCGCCCGCAACCGACGAGGGTCTCGCCCGCGAATCGCTCTCGACCGAGGTTGAGCGTGCGCTCATGCAGCTCCACGACCGCGAGCGCCAGATTTTGAAGCTTTTCTTCGGAATCGGATGCCAGGAAATGACGCTCGAGGAAATCGGCGTCAAGTTCGACCTCACGCGCGAGCGCGTGCGCCAGATCAAAGAGAAGGCAATCCGCCGCCTCAAAGGCTCTAAGAGCGAGTTGCTCAAGAGCTATCTTGCACAATGATCAAGACCCTGCCTCTGATGACAAAACTGACCGGCGTGAGCGCGATGAGCACTCTCGCCGGTTTCAATATCTGCACCTACGCCGGTGCGCCGGATGATGCTTCGATTGAGTCCTGTATGCGCGAGCTCGAGGCCGCGACCGGTATTGCGCGTTCGCGGATTTTTATACCCGTGCAGACCCATGGCTCCGAGGTGCGCGTGGTCGGCCACGGCATCGATCTCCGGGGTGTCGACGGCGTCGTATGCGTCGGTCCGGATGTGCTGATAGGGGTGCATACGGCTGACTGCCTCCCGCTGCTGATGGTCGACTGCGAGGCCCGGGTCGCCGCTGCGGTCCATTGCGGCTGGCGCGGCACGGCTGCCGGTATCGCCCTCAATGCCCTGCGCGTAATGGAGAGCGTCGGCGCGAAGCCCGGGCACATACATGCGGCTATGGGACCCTGCATCTGTCGCGACTGTTTCGAAGTCGGCGAAGAAGTTGCCGGCCTCTTTCCTAAGGCCGTGGTCAGCTATCCGCACGCGGAGCCGAAGCCCCGCGTTGACCTCGCCGCCGCCGTTGCCTTTCAACTGCGGCAGGCCGGAGTCCGGGACATCGCCCTTCCTCCGGCCTGCTCAAAGCATTCCGATGCGTTCTATTCGGTCCGTCGTCAGGGCCGCACCCTTCCGTTCCGCACCCTGACCGCCATTTACTTATCAGAGTAGTGTCCCTCGATTTCGATGACGAGAACTCTGACCTCGTCGTCGATGATTTCATAAACTATTCGGTCATGTGCCGAGATGTGGCGTGAGTAATATATGTCATTGCCGCCAATCATGGCTTCAGGGTGGCCCAAGCCGGAGCGAGGGTGTGCAGCAATGTCTTCAAGTAATCTTGAGAGTTTTTTGAAGAGAATGGGGTTGGATTTTTTCCATTTTCCCATTGTCTTGACGACTTTCGGGTCGAAGGTGATTTTGTAGTTCACTATAGCGAATCAAGAAAGCTTGTCAGCTCCTCATTGGTTGAGCAGGTGATGCATTTGCCCTGTTGGTAGGCCTCGTGAACCTCTTTGATGCGACGGTTTAATGCCGGCGTCACGGTTAGGTCCTCGTTTTCAATGCTTATGAGTGCGTATATGCGATTCCTGCGGCGGATATACACGTTTTCGCCGTTGTCAACTTTGTCGAACGATGTCGAGAGGTTGTTGCGGTAATCTCTTACTGATAAAGTTTCCATAATAATCCGTATTGTTATTATCAATGCAAAGATAGTTATATTATATGATAATAACAAGCGATGTGTACAAAAATGTGTACACATCGCTCGGATTGGCGGATTATTTTTCGTCGCGCAAGGGGTCGGTGACGCGGATGATATCGTTGAAGACGGCGTCTATAGAGCCGTTGCCATGGATGGGGAAGTAGGCCAGGCGGCGGTTGTAGTACTCCTTGAGCGGCTCTGTCTGGCGGCGGTAAACTTCGAGACGCTTGGCAATGGTCGTGGCGTTGTCATCGCTGCGTCCGCTCGCGGCACCGCGTTTGAGCAACCGGCCTGTCAGCTCCTCTTCGGGGACCTCGAGGCCAACGACGGCGTGGACCTTCGTGCCACGCTTGGCGAGCATCTTCTCGAGGGCCTCGGCCTGGGGTATGGTGCGGGGAAATCCGTCGAAAATCACCCCTTTGACTCCGGGATGGGCGTCGAGTTCGTGTTCGAGGATGTCGAGCATGAGCTCGTCGGGAATCAGGTTTCCTTTTGAGATGAAGCTATCGGCAACCTTGCCGAGCTCCGTGCCGCGGGCAATGTGGTCGCGCAGCAGTTCGCCGGTTGAGATGTGGTGCAGGCCGTAGCGGTCAATCATGCGTTCGCTTTGGGTGCCTTTGCCGCTGCCGGGGGCGCCGAAAATCACGATATTCATGGCTGGTCAGTATTGAGTACGTAGATGTCTTTGAGGTTGCGGGCCTGGCCGTCGAGATCGAGGCCATAGCCGATAATGAATTTCGAGGGAATCGTGAAGCCGATATAGTCGGGTTTCAGCGGAACCTGCAGGGCATCGGGTTTGAAAAGCAGGGTTGCGACCTTCACTTCGGCAGGCTTCTGGGCCTCGAGGTCTTTCAGGAAAGCGGCCATGGTGCGGCCGGTGTCAATGATGTCTTCAACAACGATGACGGTGCGGTCCTTTACCGAGTCGGTGAGCCCCATAACCTGACGCACGCTGCCGGTTGACTCTGTGCCCGCATAGCTCTGAAGGCGAACGAATGCAATCCGTGCGTCTATACTGAGGTTCATGAACAAGTCTGAGGCAAATGGGAAAGCGCCGTTTAGAACGCATACCATCAGCGGGTTCTTGTCCTTATACGTTTCTGAGATTTCGGCCGCAATAGCGTTGACCCGCTCGGCAATCTGCTCGGCAGAGATGAACGTTCTGAAGTTCAGTCCGTTGTATGTTACTGTTTTCATTGCTCTGTGGTTCTTGTAATGGGGCAAAGTTACGCAATTTTCGGCAAATTATCGTAACTCCTCCGTTAAAATTTGATGCGGTTGAATGCCGCGGTTAAACGCTGAGGCGGCAGCCCCATAGGGCCACCGCCGGCAAGATTATTAAGAGACTGTTCACATGGATGCGTACAGATTCTTACATGACGCCGCGTTCGCGGAGCTTGCACTGCCACGCCCAGGCGCTGCGCATGGTGTCGGCCAACGGGGTGTCGGCCTTCCAGCCGAGCACTTCGTTGGCGTGGCTCGGGTTGCCCCAGACCTTTTCGATGTCGCCCGGACGGCGGCCGACAATTTTGTAGGGGACTTTGACACCCGTGGCGCTCTCGAACGTGTTGATGAGTTCCAGAACACTGACGCCGTTGCCGGTACCGAGGTTGAAGATTTCGATTTTGTCGGCCTCGGGCTGCTCGAGCATGCGATCCATGGCTTTAACATGAGCCTTTGCCAGGTCAACGACGTTGATGAAGTCGCGGATGCAGGAGCCGTCGGGGGTGGGATAGTCGTTGCCGAACACGCTGAGCTCCTTGCGGATGCCGATAGCGGTCTGCGTGATGTAGGGAATCAGGTTCTGGGGAACGCCGTTTGGCAGCTCGCCGATTTCGGCGCTGGGGTGTGCGCCGACGGGGTTGAAGTAGCGCAAAATCACGCTCTTGAACGGAGCGCCGGCGTTGATGACGTCGGTAATGATTTCTTCGCTGATCTGCTTGGTGTTGCCATAGGGCGAGGTTGCTTTCTTAATGGGGGCTTGCTCGGTGACGGGGTTCTCGTCGGGTTCGCCGTAGACGGTGCATGAACTGGAGAACACGATGCCTTTCACTCCGAATTCCTTCATGCAGTCAAGAAGGTTCATCAGAGTGTTGAGATTGTTGCGGTAGTAGAGCACGGGCTTCTCCATGCTTTCGCCGACGGCTTTCGAAGCCGCGAAGTTGATAATGCCTTTGATTCCGGGAAAAGCCTGGAAAAGGGTATGGAGCACGGTTATGTCGCAGCAGTCGCCCTTGATGAATGCGGGGCGGATGCCCGAGATTTTCTCGATGCCGTCGAGAACGTTTTCGTTGCTATTGCTGAGGTTGTCGATGATGACGACGTCGTAGCCGGCAGCCTGAAGCTCAACCACGGTGTGGGAGCCGATATAGCCTGTTCCGCCGGTGACGAGGATTGTGCCTTTGTTCATGATGATAATAAGGTGAGATTAAAAGGTGAAACGTTTTATTGCCGCAAAGTTAATCAAAAATTTGGTTATTCACCAATACAAATTTGGAGATAATTCCGAAATGTTATAACTTTGCAAACAGAAGTTACGAAATAGTTCTAAGTGATTGGAAATGAGCGGTCGTTACCTGCTCAATGTAGTAATAGGTTACGATTTAGTTAGTTATCTACTGCATTATTCTTCTGTGTGTTGCGTAACCTTCAAAGAGCTCTTCACCTGCAAAGGTAGCTCTAAAAACGGAGATTCAGAAATAATTCCGTTGCTTTTTTATTCCCCACACATAAGATTTTCCGTAAAAGCGGATTGATACGTCGGAACACCATTGCCCGAAAACGAGTTTCGCACAAACGTGTTACGACTACCGGCATAAGCGGAGAAAAGGGCTTTGCGTCAAGCCTGAACGAATGAATATCGTTTCAGACAGATGACGCAAGGCCCATTTCTTTTGCGCTTATGCCGAAGAGGTGCTTTTACGGGATTTTGTCGATTCCTTTTTTCGCTGTCCATCTGTGCCGGAGCGGAAAGCCGTCCGTGACCGCCCGCCCCATGAATGGGACAAGCCGTCACCAACGGCGGGCAAACCGGAAGAAAGCCGTATCTGCCGGCCCAAATGAATTTGAACCAACTGATACGGCATACTTCTTTGTGCTTGTTTGCCCGGTTTCACGCTCCCGGCATGGTTTTCTTTCTCTTTTGGCTGTTCCTTCCTTTTACGGATTTCTCTTGGGTATTTTTCTCAATATGCCTCTGCTTCCGTTTACCTCCATTTTCGCGCCTTTCAGTTGGTACGCATCAGGTGGTCATTCTCGT
>CAZKOF010000055.1:0-13017 GCA_964554335.1 uncultured Bacteroides sp. | reverse complement strand
TTGACTTTCTTATTCACCGGGCTTAAAATATCGCTTTTTTTATGTAACTTTGCGGGTCGTATTTATTTTTGGCTTATGTTACGAAATTTTTCGCTTCTGATTGCTATATTTGTGGCCATGACTGCCTCGGGTCAGATCGAGACCCTGCCGGTGAAGGTCATCAACGGGGTCGCTTTCTATTATTATGAGGTGCCGCCGAAGGCAACAATCTATTCCATTACACGCACTTACGGAGTTTCGCGCGAGGATTTGTTCAAATATAATCCTCAGGTTATCGACGGCCTGCGTGCGGGCGATACGTTGTTATTTCCTTGTGAGAAAAGCGCCGCGGAACCTGCCGCCGAGCAGCCCGAAAACGCGGAGAGCAGCGAGGCGCAAAGCGCTGAAGAGCCTGTGACCGAAAGCCCGGTTCCCGAGGTGCTTGAAGAGGAAATAGCGGCCGAGGAGGTTGCTGAAACCGCCGAAGTCAAGCCGGCGGCCGAGGTTGCCGACACGACATCAGGCATCAAC
Organism: uncultured Bacteroides sp.; assembly: GCA_964554335.1. Lineage (GTDB taxonomy): Bacteria > Bacteroidota > Bacteroidia > Bacteroidales > Muribaculaceae > UBA3263. The sequence continues at coordinate 12,507 of CAZKOF010000055.1, read as the reverse complement.
GTTGGCGTCATGCTTCCTTTCATGCTCGACAACGAGGCGGTTACCCGACAGGCTCAGAACCATACACTGTTCTATCGAGGCATGCTTCTGGCCGTCAACGCGCTGGCCGACAGTGAGCATTCTATCAACCTCTTCGCTTTTGACACCGAGGGCACGGCCAACAGTGTCAGTGAAATTATGCGACGGCCTGAAATTCAGACTCTCGACTACATCATAGCCCCGGGCGACTCTCTTTCGATTGAAGTAATCGCAGCCACGGCCGACACCACGGAGGCAACCGTCATCAACCTCTTTGCAGTCAAGAACGACGCCCACCTGCGCCATAAGTCCGTTTTGCAGGGCAACATTCCTCACGACGCGATGTATACACGTGCGGTCGAGGCGTTCTGCAAAGAATTTCAAGGCAAAAAGGCGCTTATTCTCAACGCAACGGACATCCCCGCCGAGAAGCGCGCGTTCACCGAGGAGCTTGCCGAGGCGATGCTGAGAACCGGAATTCCCTATGAGCGGATTGATTATTCGGGCAAGCTGATGCCCGACGACCTGAACACGCTGCCGGTCAGAGACTATGTCTTCGTGCCGACGTCTTCGTCGCGCGAAGCGCTGATGAAAATTCTCCCTGCCCTGACAGAGTTTTGCGATGCCAACCCGACAATGGATATGCAGCTCTACGGCTATCCGGAGTGGGTGGTTATCCGCGGCGAGGTAAAGGATAAACTCCACCGGATGAATGCCACGGTTTATTCGCGCTTCTCGACCGACCTCGACGGCGCCGATGTTGCCGCCGTCAACCGTGATTACCGGAAATGGTATGGCGAGGAACCGCAACAGTCGCTCCCCGATGTCATGTTGTTGGGCTATGACACTGTTGCCTGGCTGCTCAACGGATATAACCTGCCCTACACCGGGTTGCAGAACTCTTTCAACATTGTTGAGCTCGAAGATGCCGGAGATGTCAACGAGGGGCTCTACCTCATCAACTTCACCCGCAACGGACGGGTCGATGCCCGCGCACTGTGAACCTCCGCCGCCCTACCTTCTTGACTATCGCGGCAGCCGCAGCACTGAGTGTCTCGGCCCAGCGCATGTATTCTCCCGACTTCGCGCTCGGAGTACGCGCCGGTGCGACCATATCCAACATGGCCTGGCAACCGTCGGTGAGACAAAAAATGCTTCCCGGCGTCACCCTCGGCATCACCGCACGCTACACTGAAGAGAAATATTTCGGACTGGTTGCGGACCTGAACATCACCCAACGCGGCTGGGCAGAAAAGTTTGCCGACAATCCGGAATTTGATTACCGCCGGCAATTCACTTACGTTCAGTTGCCGGTAATGACCCACATATACTTCGGGAGCGCCAAATTCAGAGGCTTCGTAAATCTCGGGCCCTCTATCGGCTACATGATTCAAGACAAAATCACGTCGAACTTCGCATATGCCGACCCATTGTCGGTAAAGGGGTTCCCCTCCGACCGACGGACCGAGCAGCTGAGCCTTCCGGTCTACCGCAAGTTTGACTACGGCATCATTGGTGGCATCGGCGCCGAAGCCCGCATCAAACGCAAGCATAGCATCATTCTCGAGGGCCGCTTCTACTATGGCATTGCAAACGTATTCTCCTCGAAACGCGGCGACACTTTCGGCGCCTCGCGCACAATAAGTATCGAGATCACCGCCGCCTACCTTTTCCGACTGAAATAAACATGAAAAGGCCCGACCGTTAAGCCGAGCCTCATCAATGGCGCGCTTCCGCGACATTAAAGTCAATAGTTCTTGGCCTCGATCTCAAAGAAGCTCTGGGCGTGGAGACATACGGGGCACACTGCGGGAGCTTTCTTGCCGATGACAATGTGTCCGCAGTTGCGGCAAATCCACACGGTGTCACCCTCGCGCGAGAAGACGATTCCCTCCTCGATGTTTTTCAGCAGTCGGCGGTAACGCTCCTCATGATGACGCTCAACGGCTCCCACTGCGCGGAATTTTGCGGCAATCTCCTTGAAGCCCTCCTCTTCAGCCTCGGTAGCCATGCGGTCATACATGTCTGTCCATTCATAGTTCTCACCCTCAGCGGCATCATGCAGATTCTCCATGGTTTCGGGAATATCGCCGCCATGCAGGTACTTAAACCAGAGTTTTGCATGTTCCTTCTCGTTATGGGCGGTTTCCTCGAAGATTGCGGCAATCTGCTCAAAACCATCCTTGCGTGCCTTCGACGCATAGAATGAATATTTGCTACGTGCCTGAGACTCGCCGGCAAAAGCCTCCATCAGGTTCTTTTCAGTCTTGGTTCCTTTTAAATCTTTCATGTTGTTATTATACGTTAATATTTATTTTTCAGTAAATTCTTTTTTCAGGCATTCGGGACATCGACCGGCAAAAAACAGATCGGCGGCATCCACCTCAAAACCTTCGGCCACGACCCTCTCGAGGCCTGCGGGAAGCCCCATGTCGAATATTTTGCCACAGCATTTGCAGCGGAAGTGACTGTGAGGCCTCAGCAACGCCAAATCGTAACGCGTCGACGGTCCATCCATCTCAAGCTGGCGAAGAACGCCGGCTTCAACCAACGCATGCAGGGAATTATAGACAGTCGTTCGCGACATGGCCGGAAAATCCTTTGACACATACACGAACACCTCGTCAGCCGCAGGATGGGTCTGTAGGTTGGCAATATAATCCAGAACCGCCAGGCGTTGGGCCGACGGACGGACTCCGGCCCGGTGAAGCATCCGGATTAAATCTGTGTTCGTATATGTGGCTATCGATGTCATTATTTTTTTGATTTAACTATTCTGTAACGATTACAAAGTTAGTAATAATTCCATTACAATCCAAATTTTTTACAAAAAAAATTGCCCGTTCCTGAATAAGGAACAGGCAAAGAATCTTTTTACCGGTGATTGTCAATTACTTATATGATATCCAGCGGGCAATGTCGCGGAAGGTCGGTTTTTTGCCATACATGAAGATGCCTACGCGATAGATTTTACCGGCAATCCATATCATCAGGACGATTGTCGCCGCCAGGATAGCAATGCTCAAACCTATCTGCCAGCCGGGTATTCCAAACGGCACACGCGCCATCATCACCATCGGGGAGGTCAGCGGAAAGAGCGACATGACGACTGCAAAGGTCCCCTCGGGGTCACTGACGGCAACCATCGATGCGAACAGGCCGATGATGATGGGGAGAGTGCCTACCAGCTGCATCTGCGAAGAATCCTGCAGATTATCAATAGCAGCACCGATAGCCGCGAAAATCGCCGCATAGAGAAGATAACCGCCAATCAGAAAGAGCAGCAGAAGGGCAAAGATTCCGGCAATGTAGCCTACGTCGGTAAACGTTGCAATCATATGGGCGAAATCAACATCCATCGACGACGAGGCAACGTCGACCGTACCGGCATTGATTGCTGCGGCCTCAGCCATGGCTTCGGAAGGTATGATTACCGGGAGCAGCATCGCGCTGGCGCCGATAATAATTACGCCCCATATGGCAATCTGAGTGAATGCGACGAGTCCGACACCGACAATTTTTCCGAGCATCAGCTGCATCGGTTTGACCGAGCTGACAACGAGTTCAAGAACCCTGTTGCCCTTCTCCTCGACAATGGAGTTCATCACAACGGCGCCATACATCAGCAGGAACATATAGAGCACGAAATTCAGCGCTATCCCGGCGACAGAATTCAGTTCGGCACTCTGCGATTCTCCTTCATCATCCTCACCCTCGACTCTTATGCTCTTGAGATTCACGACCGTGTGTACATCTTTGAGAATTTGGTCAAGATTCTCAATGTTGTAATTCTTCAGTTTTTCAGCCTCAATTATCTGCTCCATTTGGGAAACTATGGTATTCTCAACAACCGAGCTGGCCGTGTTTGGCGTCAGCATGCGCACGCCGTTATTGTTGACAAGAATGTTACGGTCGATGACGAGGACACCATAAATCGAATCGTTATCAAGCATCCTGTCGAGCGGTTCGTCGGCCGGGAAGAATCTGACGTCGTCAGTGCTTTTCAGCTGAGACATAATCAGACCCGAGTCATCGACAACGGCGACTGTCTTGGTCGAAGTCGGCATCATGACCATAAGAGCTGTTGGCAGAACCATCAGCGCCAGCATTAAGATCGGCACAAGAATGGTCGTCACGATGAAGCTCTTCTTATTTACGCGTTCAAGATATTCGCGCTTAATTATGAGAGAAGTATTGTTCATTTTTCTGCGGTTTCGATGTCAGACACAGTCATATCTGCGGTATGCACGGCCGATATGAAGATATCGTTCATTGTCGGCAGCTTCTCGCTGACGCCGACGAGCGTGGCCGAGTCGTTAACGGCGGCAATGGCATCGCGCAACGCTACCTCCGGCTTCAGCTTGACGCTGAAGCGCGTGCGGTCATCGGCCATACAGTCGGTGTTGACGCTCTCAACCAACGGCATCAAACGCGGGATCAGGGCGGTCGCGTCGCCAACGACCGTAAAGTCGTAACACCCGGCGGCAAAGCGGCGCTTTACGTCGGCAACGGAGCCGGAGAGTATATTGCGTGACTTGTTAATAAGGGTGAATGAGTCGCAAATCTCCTCAACCGAACTCATGTTGTGGGTCGAGAAAATGATTGTAGCTCCGGCGTCACGCAGACGGAGAATCTCGTCTTTAAGCAGCTGGGCGTTGAGCGGATCAAAGCCGGAAAAGGGTTCATCGAAAATCAGCAATTCGGGCTCATGGAGCACGGTGACAATAAACTGCACTTTCTGAGCCATACCCTTTGAGAGTTCTGTCACTTTCTTGCCCCACCAGTCAATAATGCCGAAGCGCTCGAACCAACCTTTGAGCCTCGCCTCGGCATCGCGGCGGCTGAGCCCTTTTAGCCGGGCAAAAAACACCGCCTGCTCGCCAACCTTCATCTTCTTGTACAAGCCGCGCTCCTCGGGCAGGTAGCCGATATTGACGAGATCGGATTCCGTCAGCTGATGGCCGTCGAAGAGAACCCTGCCGGAGTCCGGAGCGGTAATGTGGTTGATAATGCGGATAAGAGTTGTCTTGCCGGCGCCGTTGGGTCCGAGCAGGCCGTAAATACTTCCGCGTGGCACTTCGAGGCTGACGTTATCCAAGGCCAAATTGGAGGTGAACGCCTTGCTCACCTTATCGACTTCAAGAATCATGTTATTTCGGGGGATTGAACTTATTTGACGATTACCTTCTTCGACCATTGGGCGCAACGAACAATGTAGCAACCCTTCGGAAGGTCGACCTTCACCGTGGCGTTCTCTACCGTAACTGACTTTACGCGCTGACCGGTAATGGAATAGACCTCAAAGCCGGTGCGCTCAACAGCAGAAAGTTGAATACCGCCATCGACGCTGACCGCACGGCTCTCCCGAGCCACGATTTCGGTAGCATCATCTGCCAGCGCAACGAATGCCGGCGCCGATGAAGCACAGGCAATAACGAGGGCCATAACTATGCGGTATAATCGTTTCATACCGCAAAGTTAGGCATAAAATTTTATCCGCGCAAATGTTTTTATGAAAAAATCAACGCTGAGGCTTGCGCGGCGATACCTTCGCCGCGCCCCGTGAACCCGAGTTTTTCGGTTGTCGTCGCCTTAATGCTCACGCAATCAAGCGGAACTGCGAGATCGTCGGCAACATTCTTGCGCATTTGCTCGATATAGGGGGCAAGTTTCGGAGTCTGGGCAATTATAGTAACATCTACGTTGCCAATCGAGAAACCGTGTTCGCTAAGCAGCTCAACAACCCTGCGGAGCAACTTTCGCGAGTCCGCTCCCTTGAAGGCAGGGTCCGTGTCGGGGAAATGATAACCGATATCGCGCATTGCAGCTGCTCCAAGCAGCGCATCGGCCAAAGCATGCAAGGCCACGTCGGCATCGGAATGCCCGAGGAGCCCGCGCGGAGAGGGCACATCTACGCCACAGAGAATAAGTTTACGCTCCTGCGCAAATTGATGGACGTCAAAACCGGAGCCAATTCGGGGTGTGGGCATATTGTCAAATTTGTCGAGTTGTGGAGTGACTGATCACCTGCGCTTAAACAGGTCCTTGATGCCGTCCATGTCGAAAGTCAGTGAGAAGCGGAGCGTTTGATCGAGAGGTGAGGATGCTGCGGTGGCAACCATGTAGGAAGCGTCGAGACGCACGACTTTAAGGGCAAAGCCGGCGCCAAAGCCGAGATACTGGCGGTTGCCCTTGTTGGGGTGCTCATAAAAATAGCCTGCGCGCACGAAGAACTGATCATTGTAGCTATATTCGGCGCCGATACTCCAACGGATTTCCTGGAACTCCTCCTTTGCGGAACCGTCGGCAAAGCTCTTGAATATGCCGCTGATTGATGACATCTGCTGCCATTTGGTATATGAGTCCCAATATTCGGCCTGGCCCTCGGAGGTGGCCATGTCGTAGTCATTCTCGCGAGGCATGGTGGGCACCATGATTTTACTCAGGTCAAGGTTCAGGGCCAGCAGATGATAGTCGGCCAGAGGGAAAGTGAACGAGGTTCCGAGACGCATCTGGGCAGGGAGGAATGCCGGATTGGCGCCGCGGTCGTAGTTCACTTTGGAACCGATATTGGAGAGATTGAAGCCAAAGGTCCACTGGCACTCATTGCGCCCGATAACGGGATAAGTGCAGAAGTAGCCGCCGATGTCGGCGGCAAAAGCGCTGGCGCCCACGGTCTGCTGCTCCGATTCGCTCTCCGGAAATCCGAGGTCGGAGTATATATAACGGAAAGCCACACCCATTGAAAATTTATCTGAGAGTTTGCGGCTATAGCCGAGGTCAACGGCCATTTCATACGGGTTGATGGTCATGACGGCACTGCCTCCGCCGCCCGAAGTCACCTCGCCGAGCGAGAAATAGCGCAGCGATGCCGAGACGGCCTGATTGTCGCCGGCGCCTATCTTCCAGTAGCCGGCAACGTTGGCGAGAAAGATGTCGTTGACGAGTTTGCGCAGCCAGGGGGTGTAGCTTATAGAAACGCCTGCCGAGGAGTAGGCAAAGGCATATTTCGAGACATTCCAGAACTGGGAGTTTGCGTCGGGGTCTGAAGCCACACCGAGGTCGCCCATCGAGGCGCCGCGGGCATCGGGGACGATGTCGAGCGAATTGACGCCTGTTTGAAGGGGGTTGTAATCGGCTGCGGTCGAGGCATCCTTAGCGGCCACAGGCAGGATCGCCGCAGCCAAAAGCATAGTTGCGAAAGATATTTTACGTATCATACACGCTTAAAACGCGGACTCGTGGCCGTTTATTGTTTGACCATAGGGATTTTTTTCGTAACTTTGAGGGCATATAACCTTAAATAACCAACTCCGATGATTAAGCAACCATTTTCATTTTTGGCTGCCCTCGCAGTGGGGCTATCGGCTCTTCCGGCACAGGCAGAGACTACAATCACACCCCTGAACCCGACAACGGTTGAGGTAGCGTTCGACGGCGACCGGACTCCGCTGACAATAGACTTCTACGGCCCGAATATCTTCCGCATTTTTCAGGACCCGCAGGGCGGAATTCTCCGCGACCCGCAGGCAACTCCGCCGGCACGGATTCTCGCGGACTCGCCGCGCGTATGTCCCGGAAAGGTTTCGGTCAATAAACAAGACGGCGCCACGACAGTCAGCTCCGCTCGCGTAAAGCTGACGTTCCCAACCGAAGGCAAGACTTTCAGTGTCACAGACATGCAGACGGGCAAAACGGTTGTGCGCACGCTCAGGCCTGTTGAATACACCTCAAAAAACACTACCCTGACCCTCGACGAAAAACCGGGCGAGTTCTTTTATGGCGGCGGCGTGCAAAACGGTCGCTTCTCTCATAAAGGAAAGGTCATCGACATAGTAAACACCAACTCATGGACCGACGGTGGAGTGGCCTCCCCCACCCCATTTTATTGGAGTACCGACGGATACGGAATCATGTGGAACACGTTCGCTACCGGCGCATATGACTTCGGTGCCGAAAAGAGCGGCAGCGTCAAACTGACCCACGAAGCGCCATATCTTGACATCTTCGTAATGGTCGACGATAGCCCCGTTGCCCTGCTCAACGACTTCTATCAGCTGACGGGCAACCCCGTGCTCATGCCGAAATTCGGCTTCTATGAGGGCCACCTCAACGCCTACAACCGCGACTATTGGACCGAAGACGAAAACGGCATCGCTTTTGAAGACGGCAAGAAATATAAGGAGAGCCAAAAAGACAACGGAGGCATCAAAGAGAGCCTCAACGGCGAACTGCCCGGCAACTATCAGTTCAGTGCCCGCGCGGTAATTGACCGCTACAACGTCCACGACATGCCCCTGGGATGGGTGCTCCCCAACGACGGCTATGGTGCCGGATATGGCCAGACCTCGAGTCTCGACGGCAACATCCGGAACCTCAAGGAATTCGGCGACTACGCCCGCAAACATGGCGTTGAAATCGGCCTCTGGACCCAAAGCGACCTTCACCCCAAAGAAGGAATCGAACCCCTGCTACAGCGCGACATCGTCAAGGAGGTGCGCGACGCCGGAGTGCGCGTCTTGAAAACCGACGTGGCCTGGGTCGGCGCCGGATATTCATTCGGATTAAACGGCGTTGCCGATGTCGGCGAAATCATGCCATACTACGGCAACGACGCCCGTCCGTTTATCATATCGCTCGACGGTTGGGCCGGCACGCAGCGCTATGCCGGAATTTGGACCGGCGACCAGACGGGCGGACAATGGGAATATATCCGCTTCCACATTCCGACCTACATCGGCTCGGGTCTTTCGGGTCAACCCAACATCTGCTCCGACATGGACGGCATTTTCGGCGGCCGAAACCCGGTGATGAACACCCGCGACTATCAATGGAAAACCTGGACCCCGATGCAGCTCAACATGGACGGTTGGGGCGCCAACCCTAAATATCCCCATATCTTCGGCGGCGAATATGAACGCATTGTGCGCAGCTACCTGAAACTCAAGAGCGAACTGCTCCCCTACACATACACCTATGCCCGCGAGGCCGTTGACGGCAAGCCGCTTGTGCGCGCGATGTTCCTTGACTACCCCAACGACTATACCCACGGAATCGCAACCAAATATCAGTTCCTCTACGGCCCTGACTTCCTCGTTGCACCGATTTATCAGGAAACACGCATGCAAGCCGACGGCTCCGACGTGCGCAACAATATCTACCTGCCCGAGGGAACATGGTATGATTACTTCTCGGGCAAGGCTTATGCCAGCGACGGCACCGTGATTCTCAACAACTTCGAGACGCCGCTTTGGAAGCTCCCTGTTTTCGTCAAAGCCGGAGCGATCATTCCGATGGTCAACGCCAACAACAACCCCTCGCAAATCGACCAATCGACCCGCATATATGAAATATGGCCGGCCGAAGGCAAGTCGGAAATGACCGAATATGACGACGACGGCACCACCGAAGCATGGCGCCGCGGCGAATTCGCAACAACCAAGATTGCCTCGGAACTCAATGCCAAAGGCCTGCTGAAAGTAACCATCGACCCCACCGCCGGAACCTTCAGCGGAATGAAGTCCTCGAAAGCCACGAGGCTGCGCATCCCCGCAACGGCCAAACCCAAGCAGGTCACCGTAAAAATCAACGGCAAAAAGGTAAAAGCGCCCGAGGTTGACAACTTCAACGACCAGGCCCTCAACGAGGCAAGCTGGTTCCTCAACCCCGCGGCCGACAGACTCGCACCCTGGGGCACGGAAGGACCCGAAGGAACGGAAACGATGCCCCAGCTATGGGTAACGGTTCCGACCGTCAACACTGCCGACGCCAACGTAGAAGTAGAAATCAACGGCTATGAATTCAACCCCCTGGCCGCCACGCCGTCAATGCTCGCCGAGGTTGCACCGGCAACTCCCGTGCTCGCGCCCGCAGAGGGCGACGTGAAGCCCTACAGTCTGACCCTGCGCTGGGCGCCGGCAGCCGACGCCGCCGAAGTGCAGATTCTCCATAACGGCATGCTCTACACCAACCTCGGCACGGCCGAAAGCGAGAACTATGCCCTCTTTGAAGACCTCACGCCCGAAACGAAATATGACTTCAAGATTCGCGCCGTCAACCCCGCAGGGGCATCCGATTGGGCCGACCTGTCGCTCGTGACTGCCGCCAACCCCCTCGAATTTGCAATTAAAGGCATCACGGCAGTCTGCACCGTAGCCAACCAGCCCGGCGCCGACTTGAACCGCCTTTTCGACCACGATGAACGTGAAATATGGCACTCCGAATATGGCGTCAGCGCCGTTCCCTTCGACCTGACAATAGACCTCGGCTCATTCAACACCCTCGACCGTCTCGAATATCTACCCCGCCTCGACGCCGGCAACGGAACCATTCTTGAAGGCACATGGCAAGTCAGCGAAAACGGCACGGATTGGAGCGAACCCGTGGCCTTCACCTGGCCCCGCTCAATTGACGCCAAAGTCATCAAGTTCTCCGACCCCACCCCAATGCGCTACGTACGTCTACACGTTGACCAAGCCATTGGCAACTTCGGCTCCGGACGCGAAATCTTCATTTTCCGCGTGCCCGGCTCTCCCTCATTCATCCCCGGCGACATCAACAAGGACGGTCTCATCGACGAAAACGACCTGACCTCCTACACCAACTACACCGGCCTGCGCCGCGGCGACGGCGACTTTGACTACATCAGCATGGGCGACGTCAACCGCAACGGCCTGCTCGACGCCTACGATATCAGCGTCGTGGCCACCCGCCTCGACGGAGGCATCGAAAATCCCGCCGACGAAATAGACGGCACCATATCGATTTCCTCACCAAAGAAAAACTATGCCCGAGGCGAAGAAATCACCCTCACGCTCAAAGGCACGGCAATGAAGAACGTCAACGCGCTCTCCGCAGCCATCCCCTACGACCCCGCAGAGCTTGAATTCGTCGGCATAGAACCCGTCGCCGCAGCCGGAATGCTCAACATGACCTATGACCGCCTCCACACCAACGGCGACAAAGTGCTCTACCCCACCTTCGTAAACATCGGCGACAAACCGACCATCAACGGCGACAAAACCATTGCGCTCATACGCTTCAAAGCCCGCAAACAAACCCCTGCAATCAGCAACCTCACCTCGCCCCTGCTCGTCAGCCCGGGCCTGAAAGCAAAATAACATGAAACGACTGATAATCTCCCTCCTTTCCGCGTCCGCCATATTCGCAGCCACAAGCCGCGAGTATAGCGGTCGCCTTAACGACCGTATCTCATGGCGACTGCAAGATAGCGTCTTGACCGTCAGTGGGACCGGCGCCATGCCCTCATACACAACCACCGACTGGATGCGCAACCCCTTCATGGACGAACGCATGGCCCTCGGAGTCCATACCATCATCATTGAAGAAGGCATCACCGAAATCGGCAGCTTCGCCTTCGGGCAACGCGCCGACATCCGCAACTCTCGCATCAACCGCGAAGGTGCCAAAGCGGCGTTCACCCCCACACAAAGCAACGAAGCCGGCAACGGGACCACACTCTACGCAAACCTCAGACGCATTATCCTACCCCAATCGCTCCGCAAAATCGCCCACCACGCCTTCACGCGCACTCCCGTACGCAACATAAACCTCCCCGACAGCATAGAAGATATCGGCGCCGCAGCCTTTGCCAACTGCGCCCTGCGTTCAGTCAGACTCCCCGCCGCACTCAAACACCTCGGACCCGAAGCCTTCCTACAATGCCCTAACCTCGTCGGCGTTGACCTTAACAACGTGGACATTGCCCTCGGGACCGGAGTATTCTTCAACTGCGAACAACTCCAACTCGTCTGCCACACAAAAAACATCCGAGACATAGCTCCCTCGACATTCGACGCTACACGCCTCACAGGAGGCACGCCCGAATTTCTCCTCAAACACTTCCGGGAAGACGACATTGAACACTACCTCGACCAAGGCATGACCGCCGCCGACTACTACAACTCCGAAGCCGAAAACCTGACGACCATGCTCATGCTCGACGAACTGCAGCTCACTCCCTACGACCCCGAAAGCGGAACCTGCCGGCTCGAAACCGTCTGCCACGGCAACTTCCTCATACCACTCAAACCGGATCAGGCCGATACCCTCCGCAACAACTGGCGCGAAATCTGTCTCAGCGGCCACCCCGCATTTCGCCCCATTGGAGGCAAGCTACACCTGCAAAACATCTCCCTATACCTCCCCGACGGCACTCAACTGATTGCCGCCCCGCTCCGCTAAAAACGGAGCCGTGTGAACCATTCATCCCACGCCGACGTTATAACAACGTAACGAGTCAACAATACCATTAACGATAATCATAACCAAACTCAAGTAAGCAAGGCCGTCCAACCGCCATCCGGACGGCCTTTTTTCATATAAGAATAAAAAAAACGCCAAAACACTTGCACACCTCAAAAAAACTACCTACCTTTGCAGCGCAAAAACGGAGATTCGCTAGCTCAGCTGGCAGAGCACAACACTTTTAATGTTGGGGTCCTGGGTTCGAGCCCCAGGCGGATCACG